>CAYPZY010000019.1:0-16524 GCA_964415155.1 uncultured Bdellovibrionales bacterium | reverse complement strand
CAAGTCCGTAGGCAAGGGCTGCGGCCGTTGGTTCGTTGATGATCCTTTTTACGTCAAGGCCAGCGATGCGACCAGCATCTTTGGTTGCTTGTCGTTGTGAATCGTTAAAGTAAGCTGGTACGGTAATCACCGCTTCCTTAACTTCATGTCCTAGGTAATTTTCGGCAACTTTTTTAAGTTTCGCCAAAACAGCGGCACCGATTTCCTCAGGAGACGCGGTTTTACCTTGGACTTGGAAAGCAACGTCATTTCCTTTGGAAACGACTTTATAAGGAACAAGCTTTAATTCTTCTTGCACCTCTTCAAAACGATGACCAATAAAACGTTTCGCTGAATAAATAGTATTTTCTGGATTAGTTACACTTTGACGTTTAGCAATCTGACCGACGAGTTTTTCGCCATCTTTGGTAAAGCCTACCACGGATGGGGTCGTGCGACCGCCTTCTTCATTCTCTAAAACCTTTGGCGTACCACCCTCCATAATAGCGACAACAGAGTTGGTCGTACCTAAGTCGATTCCAATAATTTTGCTCATATAAATCTCCCTCTAAGTAATACTTTCTTAATTTTGGTGCGATTTAGGCCACGTCAAGCTGATAGCCAAAATTTTATTGTTAACGCCTTCTAAAGAAACCTTTGCCAGAAGACGCCCCAATATTATCGCCTTTATGTGCAGCGATCTCTTTTAAAAGCTTCTCTTCTTCTTTGTCTAGCTTTTTTGGGATGACGATGTTGACCGTGTAAAGAATGTTACCCCTATTGTAACCTTTTAAATGTGGTACGCCCAAGCCTGGCAGCATCAAAACCTCCCCCGGTTGTGTTCCCGATGGGATATTTAATGTTTCTTCACCACCAATAACGGGTACCTTAAGACTAGAGCCTAAAAGTGCCTGCAAATAGGATATGTGAACCTCGGTAAGAAGATTCTGTCCCTGACGTTCAAAAATATTGTGCGGTTTAACCCTTACCTCGACATAGAGATCGCCGGCGCTACCCCCGAGGTAGCCCCCCTCTCCCTCACCAGAAACTCTTAAGCGATTGCCATTATCAACACCCGCTGGAATGGTCACACGTAAGTTACGTTTTTTATTAGTGCGGCCATGCCCATGGCATTGCTGGCAAGGATTTTTTATGAAGAGACCTTCGCCGCGACATTTTGGACAAGTTGTTGCGATAGAAAAGAAACCTTGGGTACGAATGACTTGTCCTGTGCCCTGGCAATTAGAACAAGTCTCGGGTTCACTACCTTTAGCCGAACCCTTGCCCTGACAGCTAGTACAGCCAACCTCACACTCAAATTCAATTTCCTTTTCAACTCCTGAAACGGCATCCTCTAAGCTTATTTCACAAAGATAGCGAAGATCCGCCCCGCGCCGCCGGGAACTTCTCTGTTGTCTGCCCTGACTGGGACCACCAAAAAAATCGCCAAAAATATCGGAGAAACTTGAAAAAATATCGTTGATGTCATGAAAGCCCTGACCACCAAAACCGCCACCATTAACTCCGGCATGACCAAAACGATCATAACGTTCACGTTTTTCTTTATTACTCAAAACTTCATACGCTTGAGCGGCTTCTTTGAATTTTTCTTCGGCGTCTTTATTGCCGGGGTTTTGATCAGGATGGAATTTAAATGCGAGTTTGCGATAAGCTTTTTTAATAGTGTCGGCATCCGCATCCTTCGCGACGCCGAGAATCTCATAATAGTCTTGTGCCATGTGATGTCCCCATCCACTTAAATATGGTGAGGCTCTGGCAAACGTCAAGAAGCGTTTAAAAAAAATAAGTTTTTGAATTTACTGGTTTTTTAACTGGCTTTTTTGATATTTTTCGCGCAGTTCTTCAAGCCGCTTTTGGATTCTTTCGATATGTTCAGAATTGGTGGACTTTTGCAAAAACTCCTCAAGCATTTTAATACCGATAAGGAGCTGTCCACTTTTATCGTAGAGTCTTGCTGAGAGAGCCATAACCCAATCAGGCGCGCCGTTTTCACCGGCGATTCGCAAGTGTTCCGCAGCTTTTGCCAAGTCGATCTTTTCGTAGAGATAAAAGTACGCACCAACGTAAGCTAGATTCCAATCTTTGGGATATCTATGCCGAGCTTTCTGCAAAAGAAGTTCAGCGCCAGTCTTGTCCCCCACCAAAATATTGAGGGCCGAAAGACCGATCTTGTAGGCGATGTAGAAATCGGGGCTGATATCAGTTACGCGATCAAGCATATGGTAGACCCAACCTTCTTCACACTGGCCATTTACTTCTTGAGTTTGCCCCGGTTGATAGCGTTGCTCTGCAGGTAATTTAGCAGCGCAATAATCGAGATCCTGAAGTACACGTAGCCATAAGGTGTCAGCAACCACCTCATTAAATCCGAAGGTAAAATACTTAATCGATTCCGGTGGCGCGACTAGCGATTTTGTCGTTAAAGAGGTGTCACGATTAAAACTGTAGAGTGAAATCTGAATGAGAGTGAAGGAAAAGAGAAGTGAAAAAAAATACCACATTTAAGAAGTATGTCCCCATCTGAGTGATGGGGACAACCTAAAGATCAAGAATTACTCGACGCCGTTTTGGGGATTGGCAAGAGCACGGACTTGGTCAAGAGACCAAATATCGTTTTGTGCACCACCGATATTGGAAATTGCACGCGCCGTAAATACCGCCGCATTTCCTACTCCCGCCGGTACGACATCGCCCGCAATAGCTAAACCGTTGGCATTAGGTCCCACTGTACAACCGTTAGTGGCAGCGCCTGGACAGAACAAATTCGTGCTAAACCATTGGTTCTGATAAGTACCTGTGTAAGATGCAGGAGCAGCTATACCCGCGCCACTGAATCCGACATTGTAGTTAACAACACCGTCTGGAGAAAATCCCATATTGCGGAAATCACCAGTGTACTGGTTCCATTCAACAAAGAATGCTTTCTGTGCCATGTACAGTCCTGACAAAAGCGTTTTTGCTTCGGACTGCTTAGCTTTTCTCTGGAACTTTTGATAGTTCGGAACAGCTATGGCTGACAATATTCCAATAATGGCAACCACGACCATTAATTCGATTAGCGAAAAACCCTTTTGTGTCTTAATTTGTTTCATTATTCCTCCCTAGAAAATTGTTAAAACAAATTTGCGTTTCTATAATTAAGTTTGTGCAAGGCCCGTACCCAGAAGTGTTTCAAAAACTTGCAGTAAAACATTTCACTTTGAAGCAATCCCGAAAAATTTTTAATCAACTTGCTACACTCACGTTTCACTATCAAACAACCAAGACCACTATCTGGCGGCTATCTAAAAGATTATCACTTAGGTAAGTAGGTAAATAGTCTAGATTTATTCATATTTGAAACCTCCACTGTCTTAAGATTTGCGAAGCAAAGAACAATCTACGTCACTGGTCACTAGTTGATGCCTCCTTTTAATACAGACATGTTGAGAAAAAACCAAATTCTACAGACTAAAGTAGTTGGTTTATTATTCCGCTTAACTTGCCAATTCTCAGTCCGAAACTATATTTAGATTTATGGAAAAGCTTCCGCGTCGCATGGACTCAGATAATCAGCCGCCCAATAAGGACATCACTCACGAAGATGAAAACGCGGGAGTGCAAACTATTATTGAACCGAAACCGCGAACGCGGGTTCCTTCACTGTACAAGGTAATCCTCTTAAATGACGACTACACGCCAATGGATTTCGTCGTGAATGTATTAATAAAATTTTTTGCCAAGTCAGAACCAGAAGCGACAAGCATTATGTTACAAGTTCATCATCAAGGTCGAGGTATTGCGGGAACCTATTCCTTTGAAATTGCAGAAACGAAGGCGCATCAAGCGCAAAGCTATGCCAAATTACGAGAGTATCCTTTAAAATGTGTGTTAGAGAAGGAATGAAATGTTAAGTCGTGATTTACAAATTCAATTGAATCGAGCATTTCAGTTGGCAGCGTCCAAACGCCACGAGTTCGTCACGGTCGAACACATGCTATATGTTTTAGTTGATGATTACCAGACTCGCGTCATCGTTGAAGGTTGTGGTGGTAACATTCAAAAACTTAAAATTCAACTTGCTGAATTCATCAATGCTAACTATCGCAATATTGTCGTCGGTGAAAGTGAGCCCACGACAGAATGGAAGCCCGAACCGACTTTAGCTTTTCAAAGAGTTCTACAAAGAGCGCTCATTCAAGTGCAAAGCGCGGGTAAAAGTGAAGTGACTTGCGGTCACCTCTTGGTGGCGATTTATGATGAACCGGAATCGCATTCAGTATCTTTTTTAGAGGAACAAGGCGTGACTAAGTTTGCGGTTGTCGACTTTTATTCGCATGGAATGGTTAAAGGCTTACCCGGTCCTGGCACAGAAAACGACATCGATGGATTACCGAAAGACGCTTCAAAAACCAAAGCCAATCCCCTCGAAAAGTACGCTCTCAATTTAACTGAAAAAGCCCGCAAAGGACAGATTGATCCAATTATTGGGCGTGAAGAAATTCTTCAACGAGTTATTCAAATTTTGTGTCGACGAACAAAAAACAACCCTTTGTTAGTTGGTGAGCCTGGCGTCGGAAAAACAGCGATCGCAGATGGTTTAGCACTTGCTGTTGTTAAAGGACAAGTTCCAGAAACTCTCGCCGACGCCAACGTCTATTCATTGGATATGGGATCCTTGTTGGCCGGCACTAAATTTCGTGGTGACTTTGAAGAGCGTTTGAAAGCCGTTGTTACTGCTGTTGAATCGGACCCAAAAGCTATTTTGTTTATTGACGAAATTCACACAATTGTCGGTGCGGGAGCGACCAGTGGCGGCTCTTTAGACGCCTCCAATTTATTAAAACCGGGCCTTGTGAGTGGAAATCTCCGCTGCATCGGTTCCACAACCTATAAAGAATACCGCAGTTATTTTGAAAAAGATCGGGCTTTGGAAAGACGTTTTCAAAAAATAGATGTCAATGAACCGAGCCTCGAACAAAGTATCGAAATCTTAGAGGGCATAAAATCCGCCTATGAAAATTTTCACAATGTGACACTATCCTCATCAGTCATTCGCGCGGCGGTAGAACTTACCCACCGCTATTTGCCAGCCCGCAAGCTTCCCGATAAAGCCATCGACGTGGTTGATGAAGTTGGCTCCAAGGCCCGCATCAAAAATAAGGACGGCAAAAAAGTTACCATTACTGTTAAAGACATTGAAGATGTCATTTCATCAATGGCACAAATACCAGCGAAGAGTGTGTCCTCAGATGAAGTCAAACAATTAGGTCAGCTCGAATCTAACTTAAAATCGGTGATCTTTGGGCAAGACAGCGCCATTGAATCCCTTGTTACTGCCATAAAATTTAATCGCTCAGGCCTTGGTAATCCCAACAAACCTATCGGTAGCTTTTTGTTCACCGGTCCAACGGGAGTTGGCAAAACCGAGTTGGTAAAACAACTCGCTAAGTTCTTAGGAAACGAATTTTTACGCTTTGATATGAGTGAGTACATGGAAAAGCACGCAGTGGCTCGTCTTATTGGTGCTCCTCCTGGATATGTCGGCTATGAAGAAGGTGGTTTATTAACAGAGGCTGTAAACAAAACCCCCTACGCCGTTTTGTTACTTGACGAGATGGAGAAGGCACATCCTGACATCGCCAATGTGCTCTTGCAAATCATGGATAGCGGAAGACTTACCGATGCCAATGGTCGCGTGGTCGATTTTCGCAACACGATCATAGTTATGACTTCTAATGCTGGAGCGCGCGAGGTCGCTAAAGGCGGAATCGGCATTCATCCCGAAACTGGCTCTGAACGCAGTAAAGAGGCGATCAAGCAATTCTTCTCACCGGAATTTCTAAACCGCTTAGACGCAGTGATAAGCTTTAGCAACCTTTCAAAAGAAATACTTTTGAAAGTTGTCGATAAGTTCATTAGTGAATTGGAAAATCAACTTAAAGAAAAGAAAATTGAGCTATTAGTAAATCGCGAAGTGCGGCAGTGGATTTTTGAATCAGGTTATGATCCAAATTTTGGCGCTCGCCCCTTTTCCCGAACTATCGACGAAAAGATCAAAAAGCCGTTAGTAGACAAGATACTATTTGGCGACTTCAAACGCGGCGGTAAAATCACCATTGAACTGGAAAACAATAAGCCCAAGTTCGTATTTTCACCGCGCGCCAAAAAGAACTAACTATCTCTGAAAACGACCACGCAGGTAACGATACTCGGTCTCGTAGTTGCAACGAGGAGCACCGCCGACGGGACCGCCTGGTTCACAACGATAAACAGATTCGGTTCTATGCAGAATTGCCACATTCAATTGCGTACCTTGGTGACTGAAATAAAGATTTACTGAGCGACCCAAAAGGCGATCAGAACATTTAGCGGGATCCAACGCAAAGGCAGCACGATCAAGAATTGGATTTTTTTTGCTACCGCTCACGGTGATTTCTTGAAGTAAACCAAGTTGCGAGGAACATTCATCGCCAAGAATATCATTATTTTTACCGTCAAGAAATTGTAAATGAACCGTGTTCCCTTCTAAGGAAATATCCAGTTTACCGTCACGTCCTTCGAAAGCTCCACTGTAAGAGCCAACATACTTTTGTGCTTCGATAATATAGTCATTAGGAATTTTGCCGTCTTCGACCTTGATGGTCTTACAGCCAACGGCAAGTAAACAGATCGCCAGAAGCGACAAACGAGTAATGTGATTGCGCATTTCTACCTCCAAAAAATTTGATTTATTTGAACGTAACAGAAGAAAATGGCCAGACATTTTTTGTTTTGACGCTATGACGATAGAAGCCTATGCTCAATCTTAACTGGAGTTACCGATTTCTAAACCTCGCTCTGTCGGCATTGCCGCGGCAATTGTTACCGCTCTTACCTGGGCAATTCAAGCCATAGCGCTTAAGGTGGCAGTTCAAAGCATCGACGCACAAACGATTGTTTGGTTTCGCTTCCTATTTGCTTTTATTTTCATGTTCTTTTTCTACGCTTGCTTTGATCGCAAAGCTTTTCAAATTTTACACCGCCCACCTTGGCGTGCCTTAGGAGCGGGCATTTTTTTAGGATTAAACTATTACGCATTTTTGGTGGGCCTTGATCTGACATCCCCGAGCAATGCCCAAATCATGATTCAGGCGGCTCCTTTTGGATTAGCGATCACCGGGATTTTTTTATTCAAAGAAAAAATCACGAACTTACAAACCCTGGGTTTTTTATTCACTCCTATCGGATTTTATTTATTTTATCGCGACCAGCTGAGCGTCAGTTTACTCTCAAAACAATTTGTCGATGGTAACATGTGGTTAATTTTTGCTGCCGTAACGTGGATTATTTATTCCGTTTGGCAAAAACAACTTGGGAGAAACTTCTCTCCTGACCGCATTTTATGGGTCGTATTTGCTGTTAATAGCCTTCTATTTTTACCTTTTGCGCATTTTTCTTCTTTAGAAAAAATGAACATTTCTAATTGGATTTTGCTTTCAAGCCTCGGGCTAAGTACGGTCATAGCCTATATGGCGTTGGCGTTTGCTTTGCAATATTCGCCAGCAAGCCAAGTCAGTATGATCATTACGATTAATCCGCTTCTGACAATTTTCTTGATGAATCGGTTAGCGAAAAATGGGGTTACCTGGATTTCTCCAGAGACCATCCGGCCTTTAGGCTATATCGGTGCCGCCATCGTTGTTTTCGGAATTGCGCTAACCATTTATCGCCCAAAACCTAAGACGTTAAAAAGTAATAAATAATTGTGCCGAAACCTGAGCGTCGTCTATACTAAAGAAAGATGTCGCGCGCAGTTTACTATCTGTTATATTTTTCGATCATCATGGGTTGTGCCAGCACGTCCAACGACATCATTGCACCCCCTTTTCTTGAGCCGCCCATTAATCCTTTTCCCCCTCTTGTTGATGAAACAGCCAGCGAAGCAGAAAGCAAAGATGCAGCTGTGGAAATCGCAAAACCCGCACCACAATTAGAAAAAATGATCGAAGAGAAGAAAGACCCACAAACGGAGTGGTGGGCCAAATACAACCAAGCACGCATTTGGATTGATAGCGAACCTGAGATGTCGTGTTTTTATTTTATGCAGTTAGCGAGAGAAGCAAAATTTCCACTTACCGACCTTGCAGAAATCAGAGCTCGCCAAATTTGCGGTCCCAACAGCGTTGAGCCATTAACTTATGACTATCGAAAATTTAAAAATAAACCATGGCTGTGGCCAATGGCAGTTGAAGTTGCCCTTGTTGAGGCTATTAACGAGGATAATAAAAACGAATTAGCCCAGCTCTATTTTGAAAAGTCCCGCTTAATCGCAGTTCATAACGAGAAAGTGGAATACACGGAGAAAGCGATTGCGATGGCTCAGCAGTCGGGAAATCAAAAATACCGTAAGCAGCTAATAAAGCGCTTGTACGCGTTAGCGCCGAGAAAAGTTCCAAATCCTCGAGCAGACCAGTTAATTAAAGTAGCCCACGATTTCAAGAGAGCACGTGATTTTAAAAAAGCTCTGGCCATCTATAAACAGGTTGAACAATCTAAGAAGAGTTCACTTGATGACCGATATTTGGCTTTAATGGGTTTAAAATCCACTTACAAATTGTCTGAAGACAAAGAGCAGTTCCGTCGTACCAGTGAAAGTATCGTGCGATTTTGTCGCGAAATTTATTTCAACAAAAAAATCAAAGGCGCACAAAAAGAGAAATTTGCAAAACGTCTCTATGAAAGTCACGTCGCTTTAGCAAGGGCTTATTGGACTGAAGGCATGGTTAAAAATGCGATCACAACCTTGCAAAAAGCTGAGGCCGAACTCAAGGGTAAAATATCTTTGAACGAAGTTTATTGGCTACTCGGTCGCATTGAAGATGAAAAAAGAAATTACCAAGAGGCTGAGCTTTGGTACCAGAAGGCAGAAAGCGAATGCAAAGACACTTGTTTACTGAAAGAAAAAATCCTTTGGAATTCGGCGTGGAACGAAACAAAACTTCAGCATCACCAAAAAGCCGTTGAAATTTTTGACAGATTTTACTCAGTCACCGAAAACCCGTTTGCGAAACCCAAAATCGCTTTTTGGAAGGGCAAAGCTCTGCAAGCGATGAACGAACCCAAAAAGGCCGAAGAAGTTTTTAAACAACTTACCCAAGATGATCCCACCGGTTATTACGGAATGCTTTCGTACCGTGAACTCAAAACGGCACTCCCCATCCCTGCCAAATACGTTAGCGGACCGGTTAGTGAGTCCCTAAAACTCCAGGACGGTTTTTCCCTCACAGAACAAGGTAAGTACGCCAATTGGCTAATTTCTGTCGAAGAGTTTGCGGTAGCCGGTGAATATTTAGATACGCACTTTGAAAAAATCAAAAAGGAAAAGCTCGACGACATTAATTTTATCGTTGATTATCTGAACGCTTACGCTCGTTCGAATAACTACTTGAATCTTTTTGCCCGACTTGGAGAGCTGCCGAACAATACTCGTAACAGCGTTTTAAGCATCAACCCTTCAATGGCCTTTCCACAACCTTACACTTTAGAAGTCAAAGAAGCCGCCAACAAATTTGGTGTTAGCGCCGAGTTTATTTATGCAATTATGCGCCAAGAGTCGGCGTTTAATCCCAATGCCCGCAGCCCCGCCGATGCTTTTGGACTTATGCAGCTTTTACCGAGGATGGCGAAGGTGGCTTCAAAAACCGCCGGAGTGAACTTTACAAAGGATGCTGACCTTTATCGTCCTCACATCAATATCCCGCTAGGTGCGGCTTTCATAAAGAGCTTATGGCAAAGATATCAAGGTCAGTTTGTTCTGGTGGCTGCCTCCTACAACGCTTCTGAAAAAGCCATCCGTAGCTGGATCAATACACGTTTTTTCAATGACCCTTTACACTTCATCGAAGACATTCCCTACGAGGAAACTCAGAATTACATCAAACTGGTATTGAGAAATTTCATTTATTACTCTTCACTCAACTCCCAGGAAAAGGGGATTGTATTCCCTGAATGGGCTCTGGCAAATCTTAGCGAGTTTAGAGTGGTACCAAAAAGTTCACTTGAACGCGATCTCGCTGGCGAAAAAGGCCAACTTAAAAAAACCGTCGACGTCCAATAACTCTTACCTGCATTTTCATAAATATCTCTGATTGATTCACATGCTTTAGACAGTGGCGACAAAAATTTAGACAGTATCCTAACACTTCTACAGGCCATCATAGTCTTTACAGCGCAAAACTCTAACAAAACCAGCGCTTTACCATTCGTAGACAGTCCCCCTTTCCGGCACCTCGTTTGCTCTTATTAACTTTCAAATCGAGGAAGGTATATGTCTCAAAACAAGAGCTCCTTAAAATATTCTCTTTTGTCTCTTTTAGTCTTTGGTTTCGTATTCTCTTGGTTCTTTAAGGAAGAGAACAAAGACCAAATGATCGAGCCCGTTACACTCGAAAAACAAGACCCTGAGAGCGCTAACCTTGAGTCCAAAAAACAATCACGTACGACAGAACTAGGAACACCTTCTGCAAAAACCAAAGCCAATCCGAAAGAAGAGATTAAAGTAATTATGAAGGACCCCAAGATGTCAGAAGCCTGGGGTATGAAAAAAGCCAACGTCATGGACGCTTGGAAAATTACCATGGGCAGTAAAAATATCGTCGTAGCGGTTATTGATACTGGTATTGACATAAATCATAGAGACTTGAGCGGCAATTTGTGGACGAACAAAGGTGAGACAGGCCTAGATGCCAATGGTAAAGATCGCGCCACCAACGGTAAAGACGATGACGGCAACGGTTTTATTGACGACGTTCACGGCTGGAATTTTGTTTCTAACAACAATAGTCTGACAGACAATCACGGTCACGGCACTCACATCGCCGGCATTATCGGTGCTGAAGGTGGTAACGGCTTTGGAATTAGCGGTGTCGCGCCCAAAGTTAGTATTATGTCTTTAAAATACTATGATCCGACTGTTCCCAATACAAACAATTTATCTAACACGATCAAAGGTATTAAGTACGCCATTGCTATGGGTGCTAACATCATCAACTACTCAGGTGGTGGCCTTGAATACAGCGCCGAAGAATATGAAGCTATCAACCAGGCCCGCAAAAAAGGAATTCTATTTATCGCCGCTGCCGGTAACGAACGCTCTAACTCAGATAAAAATCGCTACTATCCGGCAGACTATCCCCTCTCAAATATTATTTCCGTCACGGCCGCTAACGAAGCTGATAACATTTTGCCCTCAAGCAACTACGGCCAACAAACTGTGGACATTCAAGCTCCTGGCAGCAACATCTTTTCTACTTTACCAAACAATCTTTTTGGTAATATGACCGGAACTTCGCAAGCAACGGCGTTTGCCACTGGGGTCGCCGTTTTAGTAATGGCCAGCAATCCGGATTTCAAACCAGAACAAATTAAAAAATACATCTTGAAAACCGGTGACGATGTCCCAGAAAGCCAACGCAATAAAACGCGCTATGCAAAACGCCTTAACTCTTACAAAGCATTGGCGACACTTGACCAAGATGTAAGTGCCTCAGGTATCGTTGCCGATAACACTCGTGACTTAAAACACGGTACTTTTATGATTTCTGAGGGTAAAAACTCTCTCAATGTCGACAGTAACGGTTTAGTCTCAGTAGCAACTGTAGATCCTGTAAATGAAAATGGCGCCGCCAACGCCGAGCCTTCAACAGAAAAAATCATGAATTTTAAAAACGATTTGAATCAGATTTTAGCTCGATCGATTAGCCAAGCAAAACGTGGCAATAAAGAGGCAGTACCCTAATAAAACCGTACTTTTCTTCTTACTCCCACAACAATCATCAACAAGACTGTGCCGAGAAGGACCAGTCTGTGCCCCGCAAATAAACCAAAAAAGATGATGCCACAACTTAAGGTAACAAGGCCCCACCACTTTTTTTCCATGTGAGACATCGGTTTCTTAAGCGGTTCGGCCATAATGAGATTAAGCAATTGATCGCGCATCTTTGTGGCGATTTCGTCTGCTGGATTGGCAGCCACTAAACTTCCATACTTGTTAGAGGCGAAAAGGAGGGCGTTTTGCTTTTCGCAATAACTGATGAAGCGTTCATGCAGTTCTTCATTGTCATACTCATTCAATACCTGTTGCCACAACTGCTTTAACGCAAGTGAAGTACCCGACAGAATCTCGTCAGACTTCAACGCCTTTTCTAAAACCACGCCGCATTTTTCGCACTCACTCACTTGCACACGATTCTCATGACCACATTTTACGCAAGATTTCTTAAATGCCGACTGTGAAAACTCCGAGTCGATCACCAATGATTCGACAGAGGGAGAGTCCATACTCTGAATCTGCTGATGCATTGACTGGTCGACCTTTAAGCGAAAATGACTGCGACAGGAAGGACATTGATATTGTGGTTCGTAGTGAAGAACGTCTTTAGCGATATGAAAACGGTTATCGCAAGAAGGACAATGCGTAAGCAATTCCACTACCACCCCCTCGAAATTAATGTTACAAAATAACAGTGACTAGACTTAAGTATTTCTTCAATCTTAATACAATTCTAACAGGGATTTTTGTCGGCACAAGTTTTATTCCGTTTTATCCTTGGGCTGCCGCCTTTGCTTGGATTCCACTTTGGTTTTTTTGGTTAAAGGATGCAAGTCCCAACAGGGTCATTATCTCTGGATGGATGGCGCAATTTGTTTTTACCTTGATCGGATTTCACTGGATCTCGCATGTCGCTCAAGAGTTTGGTCATTTACCTTGGTGGATTGCTCAGCTAACACTTTTGGGTTTTGCCGCGATTTCCAATTTGCAGGTACCGTTATCCGGTTGGATATGGTCTTACCTTCATCGCAATTATATTTTTTCCAAACAACAATCACTCGTTGTACTAGCTCTTACTCTCGTCGTTTTGGAGTATTTTTTCCCAATGATATTTCCCTGGAACATGGGCTATGCCTGGCTTTACAGTAAATGGCCCGCCTATAATTGGGCAGACGTTTTTGGTTTTCAGGGCTTAAGTGCTCTAACTATTTTACTAAATCTTGCCATCGCTTCGATGATCCTACGACATCAAGAGGGAAAACGAATCACCTTCATGGCTGGCGCAACGGTGGCGACGTTAATTTTTCTCAACGTTACAGGTTACTATCGCAATCAAGAGTGGAATGAGTTCGATAGAAAACTGAGTGTTTTGCAGGTGCAAGCGAATATCGGCAACTTCGAAAAAATTGCGGCCGAAAAAAAGGGGCTCTTTAAGGACGCCATTTTAGATAAATATATTAAAGTCACTAAAGATGGATTAGTTCAAAATCCCAATGTTGACCTGGTAATCTGGCCTGAAACCGCGATTCCCGAACAACTTGACGATGATTTTAAATGGCAACCTTACGCCATGAGTGTGCGCAATCGGATTCAACAGTTAGGAAAAACCGTCATTACCGGGGCTTATTCTCAAGATTTGGGAGACCCAAGGATTTATAATGCAATGTTTTTGCTAAATTCCGATGGCACTTTAGCTAGCCGAGCCTATCGAAAAAATATTTTACTGGCGTTTGGTGAATACTTTCCTGGAAGTGAATGGTTCCCTTATTTAAAACAACTTATTCCAGAAATTTCTGACTTTGGGCGCGGGCAAGGAGCGATGATTTTCATGTATAAGGATCTCGCGCTGGGACCCCAGATATGTTACGAAGGACTGTTTCCATTTCATTCAAAAGAATTGTTGAGTCAAGGGGCTCACCTTCTGATGAATATCACCAATGACTCTTGGTACGACGAATTTTCAGAACCACTACAACATCTTTATATGACTTTGGGGCGAGCAATTGAGTATAGACGCCCCTTGATTAGGACAACTAACACCGGTATTTCAACGGCCATTCTTGCCAATGGCAAAATTCTAGAGTTCACTCCCATCAATAAAGAGGCGACGCAAGCCCTTGACATCGAACTAAAGTTTCAGCCAAAACATACTTTCTTTGAACGAAATGGAAAGTACTATCCTTACCTCTTTTTACTTATGTTGATTGCGTTGGTAGTAAAATTTATTTTAGAAAGGCACCCGGCAAAACTATAATGGATAACTTGTCTCCCATTGATTGGTCTTTCATCGTTACGCGCTTAAGTTCCTTTGCCACGAGTGAAATCAGCAGAGCCTATTTGCATCAGATTAAGCCTGTTGCCAATATCGGCGCCGCCGTAGAATCTCTTGCCAACATTGGCGACACCCGCGAAATAGTAGCCAAGGGCTTTCGTCCGCAGGTTTCAAGCCTTGATCTTTTTGAAAGTTGGTTTCAGCGCCTAAACAAATCGGCCACCCTCAAAGTTTTAGAGCTTCGCGATGTCAGAACTTTTTCCCACGAAGTTTTATCGACGACATCTCTTTTGAAAGACTCTAATAGAGAATGGCCAAAAAAAATGAAGGCACAGCTAATGGATACCCAACCCATTATCTCCGCTATCGACCATATGCTAACGCCGGAAGGTGAAATTCGCACCGACGCTAGCGAAACACTCTACAGTCTGTATCAAGAGAAAAAACAGAAGGCGCAACAGATTCAACAGACGCTTGATTCCCTGGTAAAAAAATATCAGATGGAACCATTACTCCAGGATAAGTACGTCACGACTCGTGAGGGGCGCTGGGTTTTACCCATCAAAAGTGGAATGCAACACAGTTTTTCAGGCGTGATTCACGCCACCAGCCAAACCAAACAAACGGTCTTCATGGAGCCCAATGACATCGTGCCACTTAACAACCGTTTGCGCGAGGTCGATGATCTCATCGATAAGGAAATTGAAAATCTTTTGCGGCAGCTATCGGAATATTTGTTTTCCTACACCAACGATTTAGGAAAGTGTAAAAACCTGCTCGTCGAAATCGATATGTGTTTTGCAAAAGCCCAACTAGCTGAAGAACTAAATGCAAATAATTGTTCCTTCTCTTCTGATACCATTGAACTTTACCGACTACGCCATCCACTCTTGGTTTCAAAAGCGGCGCTTGAACGCAAAGAAGTCGTCGCGAACAATGTCGTTCTCAGCCAGAACCAACGCATTCTGTTACTTTCAGGACCCAATGCCGGAGGCAAAACTGTTTTGCTAAAATCCATTGGTCTCGCAGCACAGATGGCTCGCTGTGGAATGCCGATTTGTGCTGGTCCAGATTCAAAAGTCCCATTTTTTAAGAATGTCTATGTCATTGTCGGTGATGCTCAGAACGTTGATCTTGATTTAAGCACTTTTGCGGCTCATCTCAAAGCCCTTAACCAGGCTTGCCAGGCAAAGAGCAGTGATAATCTTCTTTTAATCGATGAGATTTGCGGTTCAACCGATCCTGAAGAAGGCAGTGCCTTAGCTAAGAGTTTTATCGAACGGTTTTCGCAACAACAAGTTTTCGCCGTCATTACTAGCCACCTCAGCCCGCTTAAACTTGGATGGGACAAAAACTCAGGCGTCCTTAATGGCAGCCTAGAATCTGACATTGAGAGCGGTTTACCCACCTACAAATTCATTTCCGGGATTGCAGGTCAGTCCATGGCTATCCAGACAGCTAAACGAGTGGGAGTCAGTCAAGAAATCGTCGAACGAGCAACTGCTTTGCTAAGTCCAACATCACAATGGCACAAAAGAAATATGGAAGAAATTCAGTCTATTAAGGAGCGATTATTAGCCAGCCGAGTAGAATATGAAGAGGGAATCAAAAAAGCGAATCATTTGAAAAATCAGTATTCCCAACTCGTTGAAAAATTTCGCAATGAGCGGCAAGCTTGGATGGAAAAGTCATTACAAAAAGCTGAAGAGAAAATCGACGAACTTATTGCCAAAACCAAGGTCGCCCAGACTTTTGAACGCCACGAAAAACTCTCGACTTTGAAAAAGGAAATTCCACAAGTCATCGGCTTTTCCGATGTAAAATCCAAAGGCCAAGCCACCAGTGCCGAGGATTTTGCTGAGAAATTTCCACCCGGCACACGTGTATTAATAAAGAATATCGGGCGCGTCGGTTTGGTTCAAAGCGCACCCAATAAGGATGGTGATGTTTTTTTATTGTCGGAGTCGATGCGAATTAGCGCTAACTGGAAGCAACTTGAGCCGGTCAAAGACGAACGTCCTCCCGGGCCGACTGGCTTCGGTAGTGCTTCCACCGGCGGTTTCAAATCAACATCTCTGCCTTCGTATCTCACCGATAACGAATTCGTTTTAGATTTACGTGGAAAGCGCGTCGATGAAGCTATTCAAGATTTAGAAGTCGCCTTAGATGAGGCAGCGACCAAACAAGAAGATCGCCTCAAGGTCATCCATGGTCATGGTACTGAAGCCTTAAAGCGCGCCATTCGAACGCACCTTTCCCGTAGCCCTCACGTCAAGTCCTGGAAAGCCGGCGCTGCCGAAAGTGGTGGCGATGGCATCACATGGGTTGAGTTTCTGTAGTTTTTTTTCCGTGTGGCCTCGGAAGTAACTCAGGGCCTACTCCCAATGGAAAATAAAAAATTTGCTTTGCGAGTACTAACCGACCCGCGCTCTCTCCTTGTCTAACCACTATACATATGTCC
>CAYPZY010000018.1:0-17024 GCA_964415155.1 uncultured Bdellovibrionales bacterium | reverse complement strand
CTCGGTACATCAAAACGACTGATCAATTACTTACACAAATTTGAGATAGAAACGTTCGGAACCCCAAATTTTGTTACTGTCAAAAGTTTTGACAGCTCTAAACGCGTATAATTGAGCTATTCGTGGCATGGAACATGTAATTGCTTTGTTGTAGGAGAGACTTATGAAAAACACTATTGTTGCAATACTATTACTAGCTGTCACAGGAATCATTGCTTGTAATACCAGTGACCCAGTTAACTTAAATAATGCCTACGGGTTTGGTAACAGCTGTTTATTCAACAACCAGTATGGACCACTTTCGCAAGGTAGTTGTCCTGTCGGTCAGGGTATGACATCAGGTGGTCAATGCGTTCCAGCGACAACATGTTCTGCTGCGGGAACAGTAGGCTTTGCGACATCTGCTTACTTTGAATCCATGACGCCTCCAACGGATACGCACAAAACTATTTTTGAAAATATGATGGCTGAACTTTTTGGTGTCTGCCAAAAGAATGGTGCTTTCGGCGATTACAATTGCGTGAATCACGCCAACGCTGCCGACGTCTTAATCGAATCTTCAGGAACAGTTTTCTACGTTACAGTTTATGCCGGTTACCGAAGAATTCCCTTAACTTTCCCATGTACATATATTGATGCCGGTGCAGGTTTCGAATTACGTTCGGGTCCAGCATTTCGCTTAGTCGTTGACAATGGAAAGATCGGCAACGATAAACTTTTGGTGAAGTTACTTTATAAAAATGTTCCTTTCTTAGAAGGAAATATTTCGCGACTTCGCTAGAGCAAATGAAAGAAATAATCTGTCCCACTTGTAAAAAGAAGCATACCTATTCGCTTGACAATATTTATCGGCCTTTTTGTTCTGAAAAATGTAAATTAATTGACCTAGGACAATGGGCTGACGAAAAGTACAAAGTTCCTTGTCAAGAAAATGATTTCGAAAAAATAAATCTCGAAGAAGATTCCGAAAAGCATTAAAAAAAATTTTTTAAGTCAAAAAAAAATTCCATTGACGAATTTACCACTGTTGGGTTGAATGACGTTCCTACAGCCAAATCATCTTGAATTTGAGGAGAACGAATGAACAAAGCACAGCTGGTAGAAAAAATTGCCACTTCTGCGAACCTGACAAAATCACAAGCGGAATTAGTTTTAAATCACGCGCTGGAAAATATTTGTTCTGCTGTAAAAAGAGGCGATGAAGTTAAGTTGGTGGGATTTGGAACGTTCACCAAGCAGAAACGCAAGGCCCGAGTTGGTCGTAATCCTCAGAATGGTAAAGCGATTAAGATTCCTGCAGCCTGGTATCCCAAGTTCAGAGCTGGCACAGATTTTAAGGACATTTTGAATTAACTAAAGTATATTTTTGTAGATGGTAACAACGTCTACAAATCTTAAGCGTGTCGCGATCCTCGCTAGCGGATCGAATGCACCTGGCAAGCTTGACGTCATCAAAGTGCTTAGCCATCTTTTTTTAAAACGCAAAATTGAAGTGATCGCAATCAACCATGGTTTCGATGGTCTTCTTAATAAAAGTATTATTTCAGTAGATACTCTCACGAGTGGGGAGAGCCGCGAGTTTGCCTTACCTAAAGGTTTACAGCTCGCCCGCAAAAATCTTCAAGAGCTGGAAGTGGATTTGCTCATCGGTGTTGGTGGGAGTGGGACGCAACGAGGCCTTTGGGAAATTGCTCAAAATGCTAATTTAGGGTGCTTGGGAATTCCTGCTACTGTCGAGAACGACATTTACGCTTGCGAACGTTCCCTTGGTTTTGATTCGGCAGTGGCGGTGGCGGTAAGTGCTCTAGACCGTCTTTCCGCAACTAGTGGTGAAGTGTACGCGATAGAGCTTGCGGGTCGTGAAACCGGCGCGCTGGCAATTGAAGTGGGACTAGCGGTAAAGGCCCAGTCAATCACCTTCCCAGAACACCCAGAGTCTGTTGATGATATTACCAGGCAAATCAAGAAGTTCTTGCTCGACAAACCTGCGCTTCCCTTCATTTTGTTGGCCACGCAGGGAAAAAAGGATGGTCGCATATTTGACCTCGCGGAGTTAATTCGAAAAAAGACAGCCGTTGAAATGAAGGTCGTGGTGTTATCACACTTGCAACGAAATGGCGAAGCATGTGCTTCTGATCGGACCCTTAGTGTTAAACTCGCTGCTAAATGTCTGGAGTTCGCGTTAGGTGGCAAACGCGATGTGATGGTCACCTTACAGAACAATAGATTTTTAGCAGTTCCTCTTCAAACCGTCGTTAATGAAGAAAAACGCCCCGCTTTAGGCTTAATTAAGCTTATTAAAGAGCTTTCTATTTAGATACTATTGACCTCATTTCGCTCACCGACTATGGTTTTTTTGTGACTAACACTCTTAAATTTTTTATTTTCAGCGTTTTGTTGTGTGTAAATGCCTGCACTTGCAGACCGGGAAGTGACAGAGCCGCCAAGGAAATCTATATTGGCGAATACTCGTCTCTAACAGGTAGCTTGGCGAGCTTTGGTATCACCAATCATTTAGGAATTCAGCTTGCCCTTAAAGAGGCAAATAGCCGCAGTGCCACCACTGGCTACAAATTTAAACTCATCACTATCGATGATGAAGGCGATGAAAAAAAAGCTGCCGAGGCTGTGCAAAAACTTATTAGCCAGAACGTCGTGGCTATTGTTGGCGGAGTAAGTAGTAATTTGTCGATTGCCGGCGCTCGCATCGCCCAGGAAGCGAAGGTTCCGATGATTACTCCGGGATCAACGCATCCTAAAATTACGGCCACCGGCGATTACATTTTTCGCGCTTGTTTTTTGGATGCTTTTCAAGGAACGGTGATGGCCAAGTTTGCTTTTCAGGATTTAAAAGTAAGTCGCGTCGCCATTTTGCGAGACATTAAATCAGAATACAGCATTGGTCTTGCCGATTACTTTATTGAGCAGTTTAAAATTTTAGGTGGCAGTATTATTGCCGATTTGTCTTATCGTCGTGGCGATCTGGATTTTAAAAATCAGCTGATTAAAATATCGCAGCAGAAACCTGACGCGATCTATATTCCTGGTTATTACACAGAGGTCGCTTTGATTGCCCGCCAAGCGCAACAGTTTGGGATTTCCACCAAATTTCTCGGTGGCGATGGCTGGGATAGTAGTCAGCTTTATAGCATCGCTGAAGACGCCATCAACGGTGGATTTTTCACGAATCATTTCGCCATCGAAAATCCGGAAGAAAAAGCCAAAGCTTTCGTGAATAGGTTTCGCCAGGAATTTGAATTGGTCCCCGATGCTAACTCTGCCCTGGCCTATGATGCCGCTAATATTTTATTAGATGCTATCTTTAAAGCCGAAGCTCCGACTCGCGAAAAGGTTCGTAATATGATTGCGGCAACCAAGAACTTTCCAGGTATCACCGGTGATGTCACTTTTAATTCCAATCGCGATCCCGTCAAAAGTGCTGTGATTGTTAGAGTTGATGGCAAATCCAATCGCTTTGTAACCACTGTTTCGCCTTAATATTGCCAAGTCAACCCAGCCAAATACAAGGTGTCTCTTTGTGAACTACCATGATCATGAGTATTGGCTTGGATCGTGAGAGTAGCTGATATGGTCGGTTTAAAATTTTTCCGACCAACTACGGAAATAACGCCGTCAGTGACCTTAAGATAAGTGAAGATATTGATGGTGGAAGTAAACTGTCTACCTAAAGCGTAGGTAGTTTCTAAAACATTGGCAGGTCCAAATGCGGTAGGGTTCATTTCTAGTATCACTTCTGAGTGAACATAGGGATTCACAAGGCGGAGTCTAAAGTTATTGGCGCTGAGAGAGTAATTCATCGCGAGAGAATAACCTGGCGCTACCGCAACATCAGCATGACTAATGCGATCTTTAATTTCATAGAGCGGGCGTATAGCAGGCTCACTCTTTACAAATTTGTCGACATTGTGTTCGACCATTCGACGGATCATGTATTCACCGAACTGTTGTCTCAGCGTCTGGTTTTCGGTGACGGTACCGCGGTAAAGGACTCCTTGATCGTTGACGACATTGACGACGACATAAGGATTGGGAAAGTTTTGTGCCTGCTCCGCTTCAGTGCGACCAAACTGGCGTTCATATTTTTCCTTAAACTCGCGAGAAAGTTCTTCGTCATTAAAGATTTTTTTGGCCCATTCATTTTTGGGCAAACTGGGCTCTGATTGTGGCCCAAAAATTAGCTCGACATACTTTTTATCTTTTTCTTCTTCAACTGAGGCGACATAGCCATCGTGACTCTCTAGGGCTCCATACTTCCTTTTTGCCCAAGTCACATTAGGTGAACTTAATGCCATTACCAAAGTAATAAGAGAGAAAAGCCTAATGCCTAACATTGAGTCACTTATCGGCTAATTGCACTTGCTTATGTATAGGTTGGACTATATAAATGCTGTTTCTTCGGTGTATATTCGTAATGTAACCGAGGCCATATGCAATTAATGATGATGCCGATAAATAAACTTAATTTTAAGGTTCGAAGTGACGTCCATCTCGCGCGAAAAATTTGGCACGTCACCATGGTATTGGTGATGGCTTACATTTATTATCGTGTCGGCCGACAGATGGCGATTAGCATACTTGCCGTGGCGATGTTATTTTTTGTTGGCCTAGATTTGATTAGACTTAAGTTTAGTGGCCTCAACAAAGTGGCGCTAACCATTTTTGGTAGAATCATGCGGCGAAATGAAGTCGATAGCCCAGCTGGAACCACTTACTTGTTGTCAGGCGTTTTTATTGTTGTCGTTTTGTTTTCTCAAGAAATTGTTTTGCTGACACTTTTGTTTTTAGCGATTGCTGATCCTGCCGCCAGCTATTTTGGAATCCGTTATGGCAAAGACCGAATTATAAACAATAAAAGTTTACAAGGAACTCTTGCCGCTTTCGTTTGTTGTACTGTCATTGCGTTTACTTATTTTTCGTTACATCACTTCGTCGATGAGCGACCGCTTCTTATTGCTTTGATAGCGGGAGTCATCGGGGCTGCTTCAGAACTGCTACCTATTGGCAAGCTGGATGACAATCTGACTTTCCCGGTCGTGAGTAGTTTCTTGTTGTGGATTTTGTTTAAGGTATTTTTGTGAGCGAATTACTGGATTCAGAAGTTAGATTGGTAAATAAGGGCGATTCTAAACTCAAAAGACGGGTGAGCATGCACATTTATGTGCTTCCCAACCTTTTAACGACCGCCAATATGTTTTTTGGTTTTTACAGTATTGTTCAATCCATCAAAGGTGAATTTATTCATGCCTCTTATGCTGTGGTGGCAGCTGCTGTGTTCGATCTTCTTGATGGTCGTCTTGCGCGCTTAACTCGAACTACTAGCCGTTTCGGTGCCGAGTATGATTCGTTGTCAGACTTGGTTAGTTTTGGCATGGCACCTGGAATTTTACTTTATCTCTGGGCTTTGCAACCATTTGGTCGTGTTGGCTGGGTCGCGAGTTTTCTTTTTGTTGCCTGCGGCGCTCTTCGCTTAGCTCGTTTTAATGTCCAAGTTGGCGTTATCGAAAAACAATATTTTCAGGGTTTGCCTATTCCCATGGCGGCGGGTATCGTTGCCAGTTCGGTTCTCGCTTTTCGGGAGCTGGGCCTTGAACCATTTCAATCAGTTTATATTTTAACCATGACATTCCTTTTATCCCTAGTCATGGTTAGTACCTTCCGTTATCGAAGTTTCAAAGACATTGATCTTAAGCATCGCTTGCCATTTAGTTATTTGGTCATGGCGCTCTTGTTGTTTGTGACGGTGGCCTACAATCCTGAAGTTATGCTGTTTGTTTTGTTTTTAACTTACGCGGTTCTCGGAGCTATTTTTGGTGTCCTCAGACTTGGAAAATTACCCACACGACGAAAAAGTGCCGCTGCCTACGTCAAACACTCTCATGGTGATTTGTTGGAAGAGGATGTTGACGAATGAGCTTTGCGATTGGTGTCGTTGGTGCAACTGGTCTCGTGGGTGTGGCCTTTCTCGAACATTTAGAAAAAAGAAAATTTCCTGTAAAGGATTTGCGACTATTTGCTAGCGATAAGTCCGTCGGCCAAACGATGAAGTTTAAGGGGAAGGACTATCCGGTTACTACTTTGGGGCCAAACGCCTTCGAAAATTTGGATATCGTATTTTTTTCTTCTGGCGATCAAATTAGTTTAGATTGGGCGCCCCTGGCGAAAGAAGCCGGAGCAGTAGTTATCGATAACTCGGCAGCCTTCCGCATGAATCCGAAAAATTCTCTGGTGGTCCCTGAAATAAACTCTCATTTACTGGGAGATAAAAAACCACAGATTATTGCTAATCCTAATTGTTCGACCATCCAACTGGTAATGTGTCTCCATCCCTTGCACAAGAGCTTTGGTTTAAAAGATGTAAGAGTGGCGACCTATCAGTCGGTGAGTGGTGCAGGACGAGCAGCGGTGAGTGAGTTGAAAGAGGAAACCGCAGCGATTTTAACCGGCAAAGATTTTACGACTAAAGAATTTCTTCACCCCATCGCTTTCAATACAATACCACAGATTGGCTCGCTAGGGACTGATGGCTTTTGTAGCGAAGAAGCCAAAATTATCAACGAAACTAAGAAAATTCTGGGTTTACCTAATCTGTTGGTTTCGGCGTTTACGGTTCGTACACCCACTACTTCGGGTCACGGTGAGGCCGCATGGGTAACACTCGAGAAATCAGCAACGAAAGAGGACGTCGTTTCAGCCTTGGAGAAAATGCCCGGCGTGAAGGTTCATCGAGATTCTTACCCTATGGTAAGATTTGAATCGGGAAATGAATTTGTGCACGTGGGCCGCATTCATAAGGATGCTTCACTTCCAAATACTTGGTTGATGTGGATTGTTTCAGACAGTATTTTAAAAGGCGCAGCCGTCAACGGCATTCAAATCGCCGAAGCTATTTTTTGTCGATAGAGATAGCAAATTTGGTTACGCCGGACGACTTTACAGTATCAATGATACCAATAACTTTTCCATGGGGCACATCTTTATCTGCAGAAATCAAAGCCTGAGCATCGGGTTTAGTCTGGATAAGTTCTTTAACATAACTGGCTATAGCAACTTCATCCGATGGCGCACCATTTAGCAAAACGGCACCCGCTGCAGTAATTGAGATGTTAAGCAAAGATGGACTACTTTGTTCGCCACTTGCGGCTTTTGGCAAATTCACATTAATACTTGGTTTCATGATGATGGGAGTGGTCACCATGAAGATGATTAGCACCACCAGGATGATATCTACAAATGGTGTAACGTTTATCTGCGAAATTGGATCGTCGTCATTTCCGCTAATATTGCTGGCCATTATTTACCTTTGTGTTTGGCATAAACAATACAAAGATCGCGAACCATCTCGAGATTTTGTAAAATGCTCTTCACTTGCTTTTGAAAATAGTTGTAGGCGATAACCGCGGGAATCGCGACGACAAGACCGACGGCAGTTGCTACAAGCGCCTCTGCAATTCCACGCATAACCGATTGGGCCGCTTCGTTTTGATTGGCACTGAGATCATTAAAAGCCTTCATGATTCCAAAAACTGTTCCTAGAAGTCCAATGAATGGACCGTTAGAGCCAACCGTTGCCAAGAAAGTTAGAAACTTCTCAAGTTTTGGTTTTTCAGTGACCGCGAGCGAGTTGAACATTTCTTCAAGACCATTGGAACCCATCACCTGAATGTGGCGAAGGCCATAACCTAAGAAACGTCCCTCTAAAGTCTCGCGATCTTTACCGATCTCCTCAACTTCGTTGAGATTGTTACTGTGCATAGCCTCGCGAACGCGCTCTTGAATCTTCATGCTTTTGTTTTTAATTTTCCAGAGAGTGTAGAACCTCTCAAGGATAGCGCCCAAACTTAGAATGCTAAGAACAATGAGGATTAGTAGAATAACCTGAGCGCCTGATTGTGAGATGACGAAAAACTTCTGAGTTAGATCGGATTCCTGTCCAGTTGGCATGATCACTCCTTGTGATGTAAAATTATCACTTTAAATAGAAATAAAGGTCAAGTTATCGTTGGACAGCTTAGGAGAATGAGTTAGAATCTTTGGGATAAATGTTTTGGGTTATATCATTAGCTTTCGCGATAATTTTGAGCGGCTGTCAATGGCAGCAAGAAAGAGCCCCCTCGCTTTTAGTAATCGCTGTTAACTCTTTAGGCTCTCAAGAAGCTAGCTGTCACGAAAACGCATTAGAGATTGAAAGTTCAGGGATACAAAATTTTTGCCAGGAGTCGGTCCGATTTACCCATACCTACTCGACATCGCCCATGGCTCAGTCAGCGCTTGCATCTCTTTTGACAGGACTTTATCCCGACTCTCACGGCGTATGGCACAATGGCTCACAGTTTGTTTCAGGAAATATCAGTACGGTAGCTGAGCTGGCTTTAAAGAAAAACTATCGAACCTCTTTTTTTTCGGGTGGTCCACCAATCTGGAGTAAATCGGGATTGCGTCAGGGATTCGAACTTTTTGATGACAATATTATGTTGGCGTTAGGCCGTTATTATCGACCGGTTTTAGAAAATTTTAATCTCTTCTTGCGCTGGCTGGATGATCTTGAAACTTATGAATCGTTCTTTTCGGTTCAGTTTCTACCTGACCTGCAGTTTAGTGAAGCGGCGACGTACACAGATACTGGTGAGGCGCGAAAAAAATCGATCGAAAGTCAGATTGCCGAAATTGATGAATCGTTGGCTTATCTTATGAAAGAGATGCGCAAACGCAAGCGCTGGAACGATACGACGGTAGTGCTAGTGGGATTAAGCGGCCGTTCTGATTTTGAATTTCGGGATGTTTTAAAGCCCGAAAATCTTTTCAGCGAAAATATGCAGGTAAAATTACAAATCAAACCACCGCAAAAAAATCCTGAGCGCGGTAACAGTTGGAAGATTGACAAAAACGTAACTCTCGCTGATTTGGGTTTTACTTTTTTTGATTTGTTAGGGGTGCAACCGCCTCCACTGATCGAAGGAAAGATCGAACCGATTTCACTCAAAGACGCACTGGTCTCTCCGCAGGTGAATTGGTCGGAAAATAGACCGCTACTGGCTGTCACGGGTTGGCCGGCGTGGATGCGATGGGGTGAAAATCATATTAGTGTGCGCAGTGGTTATTCTTTAGTTTTATTTCGTTTTCCACTTCTCATGTATAACACACTCACTGATCGGATGGAGACCTCTGCCCAAATGCTCTCTGAGCAGCAATTGCCAGAGGCCATTTTAAATTTACGCCAGAACAATGCAGAACTTGAAGTTAGACCGTGGAGTGAGATCCCCAAGGAGTTACTACAAAAGATTTTACTAGCTCAAGACTTATGGAAAGAGGAACAAAATAAAGAAATTTCTTGGCCCAACTTCCTTCAGCAAAAAGAAGTGGATATGCAGGTTTTGGAATGGCTGGCGCAAAGGGCACTACAGATGAGCGATTGGAAGACTCTGGGAGAAGTCGGCGTTAAAGCGGGTAATCCCTTGTGGAAGGCCATTTCTGAAAAGGCGACGGGCGGCAAAGTTGATCTTAAAAAGGATCCATGTTTTTCATTTGTCGGCCGAAAAAAGCAAGAAATTATTTCCGCCATTGGTAAGGTCTGTGACGATTCCTTGTTTTCGGACTTGTTGTTGTGGATGGTCTCAGGCGACAGTAAAGATGGCGAACATTATCGTGAGAGTTTTATTAGAGATTTTGAAATTTACCTTACGGCGAAACAAGTCGCAATTCACAATTACCTGTCTTACTTGTCATGGGATGTTGATCCAAGGCAACCTTCCGGGCCATCAAATACAGAATTGCTTTTAGCGCTTCCTGAAAATAAAAGCTACGCGAATGTGATTCGAAAGCGGTTAGCCAACAAAAACTGATGAGGCGATGCCAGTTCTTCTTTCGAGTTTAGAACTGATAACATGTAAATCGTCCTCGCTCAGTGGGAGAATACCTGACCCTGTGGGCGTATAAGATAGGGTGTAGATATACACTTTTTTTGGCCCGACCATGCCGATGACTTCTATCCACTCCTCAAGATTTTTATTATCTGTGTTGGTGAAATCGCCCCCGACAAACATGCTCTGTATTGTTATATCTTTTACCTTTTTGAAACTATTGATCAATTTATTTAATGACACGCGCACGAGCGGAGCATTCATAGCCTTTAATGCCATATCATTGCCCGCATCCACCTTTAACACCACTTCATTGGCAAATTTGGTAGCTCTAATGGGACGAGCAGTAGTCAGGTGAGCGCCGTTAGTGAAAAGAACAACTGGAGTACCGGGTCTAAGTTCATCTCTCAGTTGAGATACCTTTTCGACCACATCATCAATTTGCGGATGAAGCATTGGTTCACCATTGCCGGAAATGATGATAGCTTCGGGAGTGGGCCATGTCGCCTTCCAATGATTTAGGTAGTTCTTTAAGTCCTCACTGACTTTTTCTGGCGAGACAAATTGAAAGTCGCGTTTGATCTGATTCATTCGCATTTGTCCCGCCGATAGATCGCAATAGGAACAGTTAAATGAGCAAACTCGCGCTCCATTACCCAGAAGATTTATTTCAACCACGTTACCAAAAAATAAATCTTTTACGGGTCCTAATACGGTGCCGTCGTAGCGACGACCCGGTGTTAGGATCGGTGAATTGATTTTTATCGCAGGAGCAGACATAAGCAAAAAATCCTCTATTCTCTATTTCGTCTTAAATTTGAATGCGCTTTAATTTAGATGAAGCAGCCCCGACCAAAAGGCTAGGTCTGGGTGGTTTTCAGCGAGAGCGCGACTGACAGCCGCGAGGTTCCATTCGTCTTGATTAAGCAGATAAAGACGTTCTGACATGGCGGAGCGGCTTACGAACATTAAGATGTCATTTAGTTGGGGCCGGAAACTACCAATAGTGATATTACAGGTTGGATCAAGACCCATGAGTTGCGAAGGCAGTGGTGGTAAAATTCTGTTCCCACCGCTCATATCTAGTGAAAGATCCACGTGAGAGCCAAGTGGAACTAACCCTCGTCGTTGCCTGGCGAGCAAAATATTGGGATGACCGACTTGCAACCAGACGACATCATTTTTCTCGATGGAGGCAGCGAATAGCTCCACGCCGACGACAAATTCACTTTTGTTTTCTTCCCTATAGATTTTATCGTTCGCAATCAAGGCGGCCGTTCTGAGTGCGTTGGCCTCAGAGGAGAGGCACGAAAGCTTTTCAAACGGGCTTGTAGCCTCCATATCCTGGGTTGAAGCGGTAAAAAAATCGACAATGATTTGAATAACTTTTTTAGCGCCACTGCGAGTGCCCCAGGGTGTGGCCACAATTAGTAGTTTAGTTTCATCGGAAAAATAGATTTCTGGTCGCGGCCGAAATATTTTGCCGCTATACGAGCGTTCTTCGAATTTCACTTAGTCACCATATTTTTTCAAAATCGACTTACAACGCTTGTGATGTTCGTTTTCTGGAAAAGAAAGATCCATAATTTTTATACATTTTTCCCGCGTTACCTGAATATTGCCTAAACTCTCCTCGAGTTTAGCATCTTGAAAGAGGCTTAACAATTTCTTATTTTGCACTCTGCTGACTTGGCCCTCGATTTCGTTGATCCGAGATTCCTGTGGATTCATTTTTTTTGCGGCATTGATAGCCATTTGTGCGCCCTTGAAATCATCTCTGCCTGATAAGTCTTGCGCTTGCTTTAAAAGGTCATCAACTTTTTGGTTCATTGTTGATTGAATGGAAGCCATAGAGCGTTTTGCACTTTGTTTATTGCCCGCGGGGTCTGGATAAGTAGAATTCAGGTAAGCCTCATAGGCTTTGAGTGCTTCAAAGAGTTCTTGATTGCGACGGTACTGTTCAGCCTTGGCGTACATGTTGTTACCCATCCGTACTTTTTCGTCGTACTCTTGTTTGCGCATTTGTTGCAGGCGCTTTTGTTCATCCTGTGCCTCTGCCATGCGAGTTAACTCGCCGATCTCTTTATTTTCAGGGTCCATTTCGCTGGCAGGTTGTAGACAGGCGGTAATTTCTGGCACTGTCGTGTTGGTGTTGAAGCGAGTACGGCAGGCAGAAACAATTTGCGATACCTTCTGCTGAATTTCTTTTTCTTTTTGATCGGCAACATCTCTGTCGTGTTGCTCCTGCAGTATGGCTAAAGCATCACGGCATTCGCTTTCCAGTTGTTTTGAGCTTTCATAGTAGGGCACGATTTCATGAATTTTCTTTAGCTCGCTTGCCGCCAATTGATATTTACCTTGCGAGTGAAGGCTTTGAGCTGCGGCATAGGTTTCTTTGATATACTGTCTTTGCTCTTTCGTCAGATTATTGATCGGATTATCTTCCACTTTGATTGTTGAAGATTGGTGGGACTGATCTGATTTTTTCGAACCGTTGGTGGCACTATATAAAATGACGAGAACGAGAGCAACAATCACCAAAAGCTTTGGATTTTCCTTAAATCTCTGAAGTAGCTTCGGGGGAACAGCTGGCAAATCATCTTTTTCGAATTGTGGTGCTCCACCGCGGCCAATTGCCGTGTGTTGAAATAAAATATCTGGAAGATTTTCTATTTGTTTTTGAATCGCCGAATTTTTGATTTCAAACTTAATGGTAATAGATGCCGCTTTTATGGCATCGCCACTGTTGAGATTCTGCGAGGCTTTACTGCCAATTTTCCTACCGTTGACGTAGGTGCCATTGGCGCTTCCTAAATCTGTGACAGCAAAGCCTTTATGAGTTCGGGAGATCTCAAAGTGTTTACGGCTAGCTTTTTTGTCAGGGATTTTAATGTCGCAACTGTCTTCGCGACCTGCGAGCCAAAGATTTCCCTCGCGAAGTTCAAATACGCCAAGCTCGTGATTGCTGGCGCTAAATAAGGTGATCATTGGTTCGCCAAGGGTGAGTCCTGGCGATGTATCGTCGACGTCTCCTTGAAAATCATCTCCAGTCTGTGCTTTTTGAGCGACCGGATAGTGGGAATCAATTTTTACTGTGTCACCGTCGCGAACGGGCACAACCATCGGCAAGTTCGTTGAAGTGTGAGAAGGTTTTTCTTCCACTTCTTCGCTAACTATGGGCGCGGCTTCTTTATGTCTTGTTGCCGTTTCATCTACAAACTGAAAATCAAATGGCGACAATGAAAAGGAATTGCCATTGGCGAGGACAATCGTGTCTACCTCTTGAGCTTGGTAATTTAAATGACCAAATTTGGAAACGACATCAACTTGCCATTGGTTACCGTTAAAGTGGATTTTGAAATGTTGTCGCGATATTCCACTTTTGCCTTTAAGCATGATTTGGCAAGACTCGTCCCGGCCGGCCATATATTCTTGGCCGCTTTCAAGATTTACCTCTTGAATAATTTTGCCTTCGTAACGGACGAGGAGTCTAGCCATCAAAATCTCCCCATCTGTAAGGTTTGACATTCTCGCCAGCGTTGTTCGGCTTCTTTAAATGTGGCGTTTTGCGAATCGTTAATCGTGTCCATTACTTTTTTGTAGGCTGATGCGCATAAAACAAAATTCTGACGATCAAGATACTTGCGCCCTTCCATCATATGATTTTGAATAAACTCTTTAATTCGTTGTTCTGAAAGTAAACGATAGCGTTCGGCGAGATCATGTCGCGGGTAAATTGCCAGAGCCTCGCGAAAAGCGCGATTGGCGAGCCCAAATTGGCCATTTTGATAATCTCTAAAGCCGCGAATAAATGCCGCTTGAGCTTCTAAATATTGCCGAGATGTTTTACCTTTTTTTCGAAGTTCCTCTTCTTGCACGAGCTGGTTCTTTTTAGAAGCTTCAATCTCCGCGGCGACATCAGAACTTGTTTTAATTTTCCAAAAATCGCTGTTCTTCTTGCCACTCGAAGAAAGCAGCCAAAGGAAAAGAGCTCCTATGATACCTATTATAATATAGAAGTTATAGTTGGTCTTAGCGGGACGACGTCGGCTAGGGCGAGGGACGGAGTTACTACTTGGCGTGTGAGGAGTAGTGCTTTTTGCTGCTTGCGAGACTGGTTGTAGAGCCACTGCCGTTAAATCACGGTATTTAATTTTTGTTCCACCAATTCGAATCACATCGCCATTTTTCAACTTAAATTCACTGGAACGATTATCGTTAACGATCAACAAATTTTTGTTCGACACATCTTTAATAAGTGTCACATGTGGATGTGACTCAATGAGCGCATGATGGCGACTGCACTTAGGATCATCGACGACTAAACTGTTGTCTTCAGATCTACCAATAGTAAAACGTTGCCCTGAGATTTGAACGATAGACCCTTGCATCGGGCCATTTAGAATCTCAAGAATTCGTTGTGCTGAAGAGGTAGCTGCAGGAACAGAACTCATCAAGACCCTCCCTCAGCTTTAAAAGTTATTATATAGTAAGCGACATCACGACTATCCATCACTGACTGCACAAATATCTCATAGTTTTGCCCCCCGAAATCCAAGTTACTTGTGGCAACACTGTGGGTAGCTCTTTGATGAGTTTGCAGTAATTCTTTTAAATTTTGGCGAAGGGCCATGTCACTGATATTGTCCAGAGTTTGCCGTCGGAGTTGTGCTGCGGATGTGCCTGTCAATCTTTCAAAACCGGGATTTGCAGCGATAATCGATTCGTTACTTCCGTTGATGGCGATCGCGGGTAGACCAAGAACCTTCAAAAGATTTTCAGCTTCAAGCACACGATCGACGACACCCCCGCCGATACTTGGACCGTTTCCTAAATTGGACCGAGAAAGGGCGCTATTGATGTTGGAGCAGAGCTTTTGCAATGGCGGAAACAAGAACGAAATTTCAACGTTGGCTGTACCATCTTTTAGTGCCTGGTCTAATTGATCATTGACGTGAACATAAGGGTACTCGACTAACTTATAAAGAAAGACGAACACAAATACACCAACGATGAGTGCAATAAAGAGATTAATGACGAATAGGCTAACCGTGCTAGAGTTGTCGATCGCAAGCGCTCCCATATTATATAGGACAATCGCATGAGCGATGACTTTTGGCGAGCCCGTCTCAGGATTGAACGCTTTGATGGGCATGCTGGCTCCAATGACCGAGTCACTTATCTGTTTCACGATCGCGTCGTTATCTTTCAGGGCAGCGGCTACAAAAGGATGAGTGGAGTAACCGTGGGCTTTTGTGGCCGGCGCAAGAATTGTGGAATCAATGGTTGAAACAAGTAAAGCCTCCGTGACGCCTTCTTCACGAGTCGCCACAGACACGTCAAGTGCCGACGAGCGACCTTGAATGAGGTGATCTTGATTTATCGCAACTAGGTTTTTTGCGATAGTTAAAGCGCGTCTTTGACTTTCACTTTGCACACTTGATTTTAAACGTTGTACCATCGGTAGAACTTGCAGACTTGTTACCGCTAAAATGAACGCGAGAAGAAAGCCACCGAAGACAGTCTTGAACTCTGTTAGCTCTGCCAACTTGTAAATTCCTGGCATCACTACACCGTCAAAATAATTTTGGGCACGCTGTTGCAAATTACCGTTTGACTCATCTGGGACCGCACGGAGATCCGGTGCTGGTGATTCCTCGTAGTTGTTTTGTGTGACAGGCCCTGTGTAGTTCGCAGCGCGACTGCCTTGGAGAACGGCTGAGGAGCGCGATTGAATAACGGCAAAGACGACATCGTGAATCGCCATTTTGTCGCCGGCATTAACTTGATGAGTTTTTACTTTTACTCCGTTTGCGAAGGTGCCATTGGCAGAGCCGACGTCATTGATGACTACTTTGTCTTCGAATGCGAAGATTTCGGCGTGCTTTTTGGAAACACCTTTGCTTTCAATTTTTATATCGCATTCTGGAGCGCGACCGATTGAATTCGCACCAGGCTTCAAAAGATATATTTTTCCAGCTTGCGGGCCGGTAAGAATTCTAATCGCCCACATAAAGCATGTCTCCTTTTTCGATTTGCTTAAGAACCGGTTGTGGGCTAGCAAATTCAAATACTGAGTGGGCGCGCCACAGACTCGACGCCAAACGCCAGGGTTTTATATTGGTCATCACTGTACAAACGCGAAGGTTTTTGTCGACAAAAACCACATCAATCGGAAACTTCATAAAGAAAGTGTGAATGCTGTTACAACGTAAAATCCACAACGTGGAATTTTTCGCGAGGCTCGCTTTTCCCAATAAACCTTTTGCTCTTTGCCAAAACGAAGTGGCCTTTACCACTTCCTCGGCAAGAATGATGTTTTTTGTGCGGTTGACCAACTTCACGATTTTCCCCCGTACACAAATTGCAGAATGACTGGACCGAACACCATCACCATGACCGCAGGTAAAATAAAAACCATCAAGGGAATCAAAATCATTTGAGATGCTTTCGCACCAGCCTTCTCAGCTCTTACGAAACGCTCTAACCGCATCTGCACGGATTGATCTTTCAAAACCTTTCCGATCGGTGCACCCGTGGAGTCGGCATCGACAAGAACTGCAACGAAGCTGGTAATTTCTGGAATGTCGAGGCGATCTGACATTGTTCTAAGTGCATCGGCTCGGGAGCTACCCAAACGAATTTGTCTCAGCACATTGTTAAATTCCTCAGCTAAAACACTCTTTTCCGCCTTATCAACGATTTTTTGCATAGCACTGAAGAAGTCCAAACTGGCAGCGGTCGACAAAGTCAAAAGATCGATGAAGAAAGGCAAATCCACAATGACTTGAGTGTAACGGCGCTTCTTTTCGCCATTGGCGTGAATGTTTGGAAACATGAATCCACCAATGCCAAAAAATAAAAGCAGAATCGGTGGATACCCTAGGCGAAGCGCAAAATTTAACACGAGAAGTACAACTGGGAAAAGTGCGCCCCAGAGAATTTGTAAACCGATAAATTCGTCAACGTTAAGTTCGCCATCCAGACCGGCTGTTTTGATTTTGTTTTCTACGCTTTTTCGATAGCGATCGCTTTTTATTTTTCGCGCGTGTTGAATGGTAAAGTTATGAACCAGCGGCCTTGAAAAATTAATGATGGGCGATTTAGATTTTACGGGTTGATCGCCAGATGCCCATTGCAATGCCT
>CAYPZY010000017.1:0-17464 GCA_964415155.1 uncultured Bdellovibrionales bacterium | reverse complement strand
CTACTAAAAAGCCAGAGGCCTGTGAGGAGTTTGGTGTTCCATCAACAATTAGGTACGCCAGTTTAATAGGATTTAGCTTCGATCCACAGCTGATTCAACACCGAACCCGCCGCGCCGAGATCCTGCAGGTACTCGAGCTGAGTCATTGGTAGCTTTTTGAGATAACTTGGTTTGAGGAAGTCCTCTAGAGCGGAATCTTCGAGGCTAGCGTTGGGTGAGCTATAGAGAATTTCTTCGGTTGTTGTTTTGGCGACGGTTTGGTCGAGGATATAATTTAAGAATTGGTGAGCGAGATCGGGGTTTTTGGCGTTGGCGGGAATTGCTAGGGTGTCGGCCCAAATAGTTCCACCTTCTTTGGGAGTTACATATTCAAACTGTGTTTTACCGCGCATTACTTGGCGAGCGTCGCCACTGTAAATGTGGGCAATCCAAATATCACCAGATAAGAGGTGTTGTTTGGGGTCACTAGAAAATAGACGAATGTTCTTTTTAAGGTCTATCAAAAGTTGCTTCGCTTCTTTGAGCTCCTTTTCATTCATGCTGTTGGTGGAAAAGCCCAGCTTGTGTAATAAGGCGCCCATCACTTCTCTTTGATCGTCAAGTAAAGAGACATGACCGGCGTATTTCTTATCAAATAAAATATCCCAAGAGTTCACAGTGTCAGGCACATGCTGTTTGTTATAGATGAGGCCTGTTGTTCCCCAAGCGTAGGGAACAGTGAATGTCCCTGATTCGTCATAAGGTGCATTGGCAAATTCACTAGCGACATTTTTGACATTGGGGATTTTTGTTTTATCGAGGGGAAGAAGTAGTCGGCTTCCGATTAAAATCCTGACACTGTAATCTGACGGTACAATGACGTCGTAACCACTGACGCCAGCTTGAAGCTTCGCTAGTAATTCTTCGTTATTTGAGAAGTTGTCGTAGCGAACTTTGCAGTTGTAGGTTTTTTCGAAATTACTAATTACCAAAGAAGGAAAGTAATTGCTCATTGCATAGAGAGTTAAAACTTTTTGCGAACCGTGTGTTGGTGAATTACGGCTTTTCATTGTTTGTGAAAGCACCAATGCCAAAGCTAAAACAAGAGTGACGACTACTCCTCGCCGCATTTTAACCTCCGGGGGAATTAAAGCTGGGGCATCTTACGTTGTTGATTCCAGAAAGCCAAGCTCACAAGTAGCAGGCTTGCCAATAATATGAGGGCGCTAAGGGCGTTTACTTCGGGGCTAACGCCGAACTTCAGCATGGAGTAGATCTTTAAAGGTAAAATCGTAGTGCCGGCGCCGGCAGTAAAAAAGGAAATGATGAAATCATCGAAACTTAAGGTAAAAACCATAAGCATTCCCGAAAGTATGGCTGGCCATAATTCTGGGAGGAGAATTTTAAAAAAGATTGTCCAACGGCCCGCCCCTAAATCTGCTGCCGCTTCTTCAAGCAAGGGGTCTATAGCGAGTAAGCGAGTGCCTACCAAACTTGAAACATAAGCCGCACCGAAGGAGCAGTGAGCGATAATCACAGAAATTTTGCCAAGTGGCAGACCAATCAGAACGAAAAAGCAAAGAAGGGATAAGCCCTGAACTATTTCTGGAAAAACAATCGGTAGAGTTGAGGCTTTTTTTAGAATGGGTCGTTGCCAGTGTCGGCCGCGAGCGATTGTTAGGGCAATGCTTACACCAAAGATAACACTGAGAATTGTTGTTTGCACCGCGACCTCGAGTGAAATCGCAAGCGCATCGAGAATCGCCTGATCAGAAAAAAGTTTATTATACCAGGAAAAAGTAAAACCCTCCCAGACTGCTCCGTGACTTGCAGAATTAAAAGACAGTGCCACCAGCACCATCATCGGTAAAAACAAGAAGGCGTAAACCAGGAAAACAAAAAAAGCTGATAGCGATTTCATACCAAAAGTGTCTCGTCGTTTTTCTGCATTTTTTCAAAAATTGCCAGACAAGCGCCAATAAGGAGAATTAAAACTACGCTGATTGCAGATCCTAACGGCCAGTTTCGTACTGTTAAAAATTGTTGCGCCAAAAGATTTCCAATAAAAAGATTGGTGCCACCACCTAAAATATCGGGGATCACAAATTCTCCCATGGCGGGTATGAAAACCATTATGCTTCCAGTCACTAAACCGGGTACGCAAAGAGGTAAGGTAATTTGGAAAAATCTCTTAAGTTGGCCCGCTCCTAGGTCAGCTGCGGCTTCCAGAAGTTTCACGTCGATTTTCTCAACACTCACAAAAAGCGCCATCGCCATGTAAGGGAGGTAATTATAAAACATCCCAATGAACACCGCTTTTGGCGTGAACAACCAATTGAAACTTTGCGCTGGAAAGCCAATGAGTTCTAAAAAATGATTTATCCAGCCATTGTCGGAAAGTAGAACCATCCATGCGTAGGTGCGAATCAGAAAGTTTGTCCAAAATGGAACTATAAGCATAAAAAATAAAAAATTTCTCCACTTACCCGCCCTGAAAACTAAAAAGAGGGCCAAAGGAAAGCCGACAAGAATGCAGGCGACCGTTGTGAGAAATGCCAGGGCGACCGAACGAGCAACGGAAGCCAAAAGTGTTTTTGTAAAATCAGATTCCAACATTTTTGTATAGTTGAACAAGTTGAAGGTGTAGTCGACATTGCCAAGAGTATCTCGTTGCATAAAGCTGATAATGAGAACGTACAATAGTGGGGCGATCACCAACATAATGGCCCAAATCCACGCGAAAGCTGAAAAACCAGAAACTTTATTTGTCGTTTTCATTCACACTTCTCAGCAAAGAAGTGAGACTGGGAAATTTGCCAGCCAAGATAAATCTTATCGCCAATCTGAAATGTTTTTTTTGCTAGCTTCTGAGTGTTCTGTTGAAAGACGTTGATAACTTTAGCGTTTTTTAAAATTATTTCATATTGAGTGTGAGTGCCTAGGTAGCTTTGCGCTCTAATATTTCCTTCGATCACATTATCAATGGCGGTTGGTTTGCGTGAAAAGACATTCAGTTTTTCTGGGCGTATACCAAGAACGCCTTTTAGACCGTTTTGTCGACAGGTTTCATTGGGTTCTATAGCGAAGGAACCCAGATTTTCAATTTCGATCCAGAATTTATTGGCATCGTCTTGACGAAGAGTTCCCTGCATTTTGTTGATGCCACCGACAAAACTCGCCACAAAAAAAGTTTTTGGAAACTCATAAATCTCGTTTGGTGTTCCCACGTGCGCGATTTCACCTTTGTTCATCACGGCTACTCGATCACTCATATTGAGAGCTTCTTGTTGATCGTGAGTGACAAACACAAATGTCGTTTTGACTCGCTTTTGAATGGTCATTAATTCTTGTTGTAATTGTAGCCGTAAACTCAGATCAAGTGCGCCGAGAGGTTCATCGAGAAGAAGAATTTTTGGCATATTAACTAACGCTCTGATTAAGGCCACGCGCTGTTGTTCACCACCACTTAGGGTTTGGATTCGGCGATGTCCTTGATCTTTGAGGCTGGCGAGTTCAAGCATCTCGGTAACTCGCCTTTTGATTTCACTCTCGTTAACTTTTTGACAACGTAAACCGAATGCGACGTTATCAAAAATATTCATATGAGGAAAAAGAGCATAACGTTGAAAAACGGTATGAATATCTCGTTCGTGGGCTTCGATATTAGTAATGTCGGTACCACTAAGTTTGATCTGTCCCTTGGTTGGCGTATCTAGACCGGCAATCAAACGCAAAAGCGTGGTCTTACCGCAGCCGCTGGGGCCAAGGATAGAGAGAAATTCGCCATCATTGACGGTTAAATTGATATTTTTTACCGCGGTTTTTTGGCCAAAGCTTTTTTCGACGTTTAAGATTTCCAGCACGCTGGATTTCTCTCAAACTTGAAGTCGACTTGCAACATTAATGTGAGAGCCTTAGCTTGCCTTCAAAAATTACATATTCCGATGGTAGGCCCCGCAAGTTATAGTTGGAGGCCATAGAGAAGCCGTAAGCTCCAGTATCCGCAATGCAAAGGTAATCACCCTGCTTTATCCCGCTGAGCGTCCTTTTCAAACCTAAAATGTCTGAAGACTCGCATAGAGGGCCCACAACGTCGGCAGTGATTTTTCCGCTACGTTTTTGTAGAGGGAAGATGCGGTGATAAGCTTGGTAAAGTGCTGGCCTTATCAGGTGGTTCATTCCGGTATCAACAATGATGAAGTTTTTAAAACCTCTCTTGACATATTGCACTTCGGTAAAAAGATAGCCAAATCGAGCCGTTAAAATGCGGCCCGGCTCAAAAAGTATTTCAGCATCGAGGTCGGCAAGAGAGTCGCTAACAATTTGACCAAACTTTATGATCCGGTTGTTATCAGTTGTTACCTCTTTTTTATAGTCTATTCCTAAACCGCCACCGACATCGAGGCGTTGAAGGCCAAAACCATGGCGCCGCAATTTCAAAAAGGCCTGCTTTATTTTGCCGATGGATTCCTTAAATGGTTTTAAATCAGTGATTTGTGAGCCAATGTGCATGGTTAATCCAGAAAAGCGAAGATTTGGTGATTTTGCCAGTAGACTTACCGCTGCACCAAATTCTGATCCGCTGATGCCAAACTTATTTTCTCTAAAACCGGTCGTGATGTAGGGATGAGTTTTAGGATTAACATTGGGATTTACGCGTAAGCCGATGCTCGGTGTACATGAAAATTTATTGGCTAGATTTTGAATTCGCTGAAGCTCCGCGAAACTTTCTACATTAATCTGTTTGATATTTCTCTTTAAGGCCAATGTTAGTTCGTCCAATGTTTTACCCACACCGGAGAACAGAATTTGATTGGGTTTGAATCCGCATTCTAGTGCCCGTTGCATTTCTCCTGCAGAAACTACGTCCACCGCGGCCCCCGCATTTTTTAAAGCTTTTAAGACATGACAATTAGAATTTGCCTTCATTGCATAGTGGAAAGTCGGGTTTTTTAAGAAAACTGAAGAACGTAAAAGGTTAAACCGCTCGACCATAGCATCGACATCGTAGAGGTAAAATGGGCTCGCTCCCACTTTCTCAACTAAGCTAGACAAACCCCAAGATTTTTCTTTTCGCATCAGGTATAGCTTGGACGAACGATAGCTTAGCATATTAGAATACTACTATAGAATTACGCCTATGTTCAGAAAAATTCCGTTAGCCTGGTCTCTAAAAAAAACTTTTGCAGAAGGTTACACTTCGAAGGCATTTGTTGGTGATCTCCAAGCTGGCATTGTCGTGGGCGTCGTCGCAATTCCCTTGGGAATGGCACTGGCAATCGCCTCGGGAGTTCCTCCTCAGTATGGCCTATACACAGTTATTATTGCAGGAATTTTAACGAGTGTTCTCGGTGGTTCTAAAACCCAAGTGACCGGTCCAACTGCCGCGTTTGTTGTGCTCTTACTTCCTGTCGTGCATAAGTTCGGGATCGCAGGTCTCTTGGTTGCTGGAATGATATCGGGTGGGCTGACTTTGATTTATGGATTATTGGGTTTGGGTCAATGGATACGTTACGTCCCACACCCTGTCACCACAGGTTTTACATCAGGTATCGCAGTTGTTATAGGATTTCTTCAGCTCAAAGATTTCTTTGGCCTTCAGTACGACTCACACTCCGAAGTTTTTGTGGAAAAGCTCGTGGATCTATTTGCCAACTTTGGAACGTTTCGCGTGAATGAATTAATCGTAGGCTTCAGCACAATTTTCTTAATATTCTTTTTTCTCAAGAAAGTGAAATCTATTCCTGCACCGATTACGGCGTTAACTACAGTGGTCGGCGCCATATCGCTGATAAAGGTCTTTTTTCCCGATTTACAAATCGACACGATCAGTAGCCGCTTTCACTACATTCACAATGGTGAAACACTTTGGGGAATTCCTCAAATAGCTCCGCAATTTGTTTGGCCGTGGACTGTGGTCGCAGATGCCTCTTCACCCTTTGTTTTAAATTGGTCAAACATTGTTGCGATTTTTCCCTCGGCGCTTTCCATTTCTCTTCTGGGTGCTATCGAATCTCTTTTGTGTGCTATGATCGCGGAAGGGATTACTCAAGAAACCCACAATCCCGACAGTGAGCTCATCGCGCTAGGAATCGCCAACATAATTTGTCCTTTTTTTGCTGGCATTCCTGCTACCGGAGCAATCGCCAGAACATCGACGAATATTCGTTTCGGTGGCAAATCTCCTATTGCCTGTCTTACGCATGCTGTTTTTACTTTGCTTGCGGTTCTCACGTTGGCGCCACTTATCGGCCGCATTCCGATGGCCTCTCTCGCGGCTTTACTTATTTTTGTTGCTTGGAATATGAGTGAACGTCATCACTTTACGAATATTTTGCGAATGGATATTTTTGAAGATAAGGCTGTGCTTCTCACCTGTTTTGTCTTAACAGTCTTTATGGATATGACTGTCGGTGTGAGTGTTGGAATTGTTCTCGCCTGTTTACTCTTTGTAAAGCGGGTCGCGGATCTCACTAAAATTGAACGCTTAACTGCCGTTTCCCATCATGGACCTATGGATTTACCTGCGGATGTCTTTTATTACCGTATACGTGGCGCTTTCTTTTTTGGTGTTGCCGGCAAAGCCGTAAATGCGATTACTAACATTTCCGGAAGGGTAAACAAGATTATCTTAGACTTTTCCGATGTGACAATGATGGACATGACTGGTCTCGTGGCTTTGGATTCTGCACTTAGAAAAAATCTATAAAAAAACATAGAAATTCATTTAGTCGTCGAAAATGATAAAGTTCGCAGATTTCTAGAAAATTCAGAAACGTTTAGAACTCATAAAATCAAACTTCATCGTTCTCTTAATGAGGTTACGGTGGCTAACATTGGCAATGAAAATATTCCGTAAAAACTTTGCTTTTATCTATCACGGGAAAATCCTCCGGAGGAGGTAGTCTTTTCACTTTTGAAAAGTGTTTCGTTAACTCCAAATAAAACTGATTTTTTTCGCGTTGCTGAAAGTTGTTTGAGAACAACGCCTGGCCATGACTATTGAGAATTGAACGGATTTGCTCGGCAAGAAACGGCCATTCTCTTTCGATATGAAAGGGCTGTTTGTCGCCGCTGGCATAAGTTGGCGGATCACAAATAACCATATCGAAAATGGCTTTCTTTTTGATTTGTCGTTTTAGCCAGTCACGTACATCGTCAGGAAAGAAGAAAAACTTTTCAGGAGAAATTTCGTTTAGGGAAAAATTTTCTTTTCCCCACTGTAATGCGGATTTAGCGACATCAACTGAGTGAATTATTTCGGCGCCACCTTTGGCCGCTACGACCGAGAACGAGCAGGTGAAACTGAAAAGGTTTGCGATGCTTTTATCTTTGGCGCTTTCCAGAACGAATTTTCTGTTATCGCGTTGGTCTAAAAAAAGTCCGGTATGCTGCTTCTGTGTCAGTGTCACTTTAAATTTCAGATCATGCTCGCACACTTCAAACCAGGGGGGAGGTGGAGCGCCTAAAATTTTATGGGGGCCAATTAGTCCCTGTTTAATTGGATTTTTTTGCATGGTTTTAACGACAGCTCCTTCAATGGCGTAGGATTCTATTAAAAATTCGTAGAGCTGATCGACAAGGGGTGAGTTTAATTCCAAATCGTAAAGCAAAATGTTAGCGTATTTCCCATAGATATCAGCGACTGCATCTGTCGTTTTTAATTCACCCCTATGCAGAGCACGAAAGGCCGTGGTCGCTAACTTATTTGGATTTCTAACGTTGATGCTTAATCCCATTATGGGTTCAGGTATTTTCATTTTCTTGAACTTTAGGCAAGGGTTATGTGATTTTTAAAGAATGAAATTAAAACCATGGGCACTTATTACAGGCGCGACAGCAGGGATCGGGTTAGCAACGGCAGAAATTCTGGCTAGAAACCACTACAATGTGGTTATTACTGGTCGCCGCCAAGAGCGGTTAAAGGAAATTGCAAGAGACTTTGAGAAAAAATACTCTGCGGAAGTTTTACCTTTAACCTTTGATGTTTCATCACGTTCAGAAACTGAAGAGACTTTCAAAAGTCATGCGGCCAATCTGACCAAAGTCTCGGTGTTGGTTAACAACGCCGGTCTCGCCATGGGAACAGCGAAGTTCGATGAGCTTGATATTGAGGATTTTGAGATCATGATGAACACCAATGTAAAAGGTTTGGTTTACATGACTCGTTTTCTTTTACCATCTTTAAAGCAGCAAGTGTCACCACATATAGTGAATATTGGAAGTGTAGCCGGCCGCTGGATTTACCCGGGTGGAGCGATTTATTGTGCCACCAAATTTGCCGTACGCGCAATTAGTGAAGGCTTGCGCATGGATTTAATTGGCAGTCCCGTGCGAGTAACTAATATTGAACCAGGAATGGTCGCCACCGAATTCAGTGAAGTTCGCTTAAAAAGTAAAGAGAAGTCAAAAAAAGTATACCAAGGTATGACCCCGTTATCAGCCCAAGATATAGCTGAGTCGGTTTTGTGGTGTCTGAGTCGTCCTGCCCATGTTAACATTCAGGAACTAGTTATATTTCCAACAGATCAACCGGCAGTTGGTCAGGTAAATCGCAAGGATGGTTAAATGTTTCTTCGTCTCAGTATCTGCTTTATTGTCCTTTCCACATTAGGGATCACTCTTTATTTTGTTTCAAAACCTGTGGCGGCGGTTTCGGCCGCTAGTGTTGCAGAAAATGGTTTCTGCAAAAATTGGGATAAGGTCAATACAGTAGGATATCTTGACGAGAAAATTATTGGCGAAGCTAGCGGTTTAATTATTTCTAAAAAATTTAAAAATCGACTCTATCATATCAATGATTCCAACAATACATCATCTCTGTACCTGACTGATTTCGCGGGAAAAAACACTAAGAGTGTGAAAGTAAAAGATTTTAAACCCATCGACACAGAAGATCTTACTTATGGAAAGTGTCCATATGCAGACAACTACTGCCTATTTATCGCTGATATCGGCGATAACAGGAAAGAACGTGAGTCTGTAAGAATTGCCATTATTCCCGAAGAAGAAGATTTCGACAAAAAGATAAAAAATCCCAATATTATTACGCTGACCTATCCTGATCGTCCTCACAATGCCGAAGCTATTGCATTTCATCCCAGCGGGGATCTTTTCATTGTCACAAAAGAGCAACGCAAAAAAGTAGCCTTGCCCGCACAAATTTTTAAAATCTCCAAAGAGCAAATTAAGCAAGTCGGCAACGAACCGATTACAATGACCTTGGTAGGTGAAATTGACGTTCCATTTTTAACTAAGCAACTGGATTTTGGTGGGCAAATCGTCACAGGAATGGATATCAGTGCCGATGGTAAGCGTTTTGTTCTATTAACTTACAGCACGATCATTGAGTTTAATTACGATTTACAAAAAGAAATTCCCTCAGTGAAGGCCATGAAAGATGGTGAGGATTATAAATTGTTAAATATTGATATTTTGGAAGGCCAAGAGGCCATCAGCTATTTACCCGATGGCTATGGCATCATGTATACGACGGAGTTTAAAACGAAAACTCCGCCGATCAACACGATAAACTGTAAAGATTAGTCTTTCGCTCCAGTGATGCGCATGCTGTAGAATGAGCGATACACGAAAATCAAAGCGACGATAAAGAAGAACACGCCAATGTATTTAGCTGTATCCGCTGCCTTCACAGCGATCTCAACCGCAAGTAAACCAAACAGTGTTGTGAACTTAATGATAGGGTTCAAAGCAACAGATGAAGTATCTTTGAATGGATCGCCAACAGTGTCGCCGACAACGGTCGCAGCATGGAGTGCTGTGCCTTTTTCTTTCAAGTCGACTTCCACAACTTTTTTAGCGTTATCCCAAGAACCGCCGGCATTGGCCATGAACATAGCTTGATACAAACCAAATACGGCAATCGAGATAAGGTAGCTGGCAAAGAATGTTGGATTGAAACATGCAAAAGCAAGAGTGATACAGAAGATAACCAAGAAGATGTTCAACATACCTTTTTGAGCGTAGATCGTACAAATTTTCACGACCTCTTTAGAATCTTCAACAGAGGCTTTTGTAGCTCCGCTACCAAGTTTAATGTTCTTTTTAATGAACTCAACGGCACGATAAGCACCAGTTGTAACGGCTTGCATAGAAGCACCAGTGAACCAATAAATAACAGCGCCACCAGTAATTAAACCGAAAAGAACTTCAGGGTTCATCAAGTCTAGCTTCAATTTAAGTAACAAGATGATCGAAAAGATCATAGTTGTCGCACCGATAACGGCAGTACCGATCAACACAGGTTTAGCTGTGGCTTTAAAGGTATTTCCAGCCGAATCATTTTCTTCAAGTAAATGTTTACCTTTTTCGAAGTTAGGTTTGAAACCAAACTTTTGCTGAATTTCGCCAGCAACATTCGGAATGCTTTCAATTTGCGAAAGCTCGAACACAGATTGAGCGTTATCTGTAACAGGACCGTAGCTATCTACCGCAATGGTCACAGGGCCCATACCTAACATACCGAAAGCAACAAGACCGAAGGCAAATACAGATGGATAAACCATGAATTCGCTAAGACCGTGATTCGCTGTCATATAGGCGACAAGCATTAAACCGACGATTGTCATACCTTTCCAGAATGCACTGAAGTTACCAGCAACCAATCCAGAAAGAATTGTTAAAGAAGCTCCACCTTCACGGGAAGCGCTGACGATTTCTTCAACGTGTTTGGATTTTGCCGAAGTAAAAACTTTGGTGAACTCAGGAATTACGGCTGCAGCGATAGTACCGCAACTGATGATAACTGAAAGTTTAAACCAAAGATCGGAGGGGAAATCTCCCAAAAGAAGTTTACTTACAACAAAAGTAACGATGATAGAAACGATTGATGTAACCCAAACAAGTGAAGTCAAAGGAATTTCAAAATCGAAATGATCTGAGTTTCCAAATTTCGCTTTGGACCACAATCCATTGATCCAATAAGAACCGACAGAAGTTGCGATCATCAAAACGCGCATTGCAAAGATCCAAACGATGAATTTAGCTTGGATAATACCGCCGTTAGCAGCGTCAACAGGCATACCGTCTTGGCCCAAAGTTTTACCAACAGCTAAGATGATAAAGCTAATTAGCGCCACACCAGTAACACCGTAAGTTTCGAAACCGTCAGCTGTAGGACCAACTGAGTCACCGGCATTGTCACCAGTACAGTCAGCGATAACACCAGGGTTACGAGCATCGTCTTCTTTAATATTGAAAACGATTTTCATAAGATCCGAACCGATGTCAGCAATTTTTGTGAAGATACCGCCACAGATCCTTAGAGCTGAAGCACCTAAAGATTCACCGATCGCAAAACCGACAAAGCAAGCGCCAGCACTCTCTGGTGAAACCATGAGAAGAACGATGATCATCATGAGTAATTCTACACATATAAGAAGAACGCCAATCGACATTCCGGCTCTTAGAGGAATATCCATAACGCTGTAAGGGCGACCTTGTAGAGAGGCAAAAGCAGTACGGCTGTTAGCAAAGTTATTAATTTTGATACCAAACCAAGCTACGCCGAAGGATCCGAGGATACCCATTACTGACCAGAAAAGGATCAATAAAACTTTATCGAGCTCCAAGTGGGAAAGAAAATAGAAGTAATAGAAAATACAGCCGCCGATGGCAATTTCTAAATAGAATAAGAACTTTCCTTGCTGTAGCAAATAAGTCTTACAAGTTTCATAAATTAGACTAGAAATATCGAGCATTGATTTATGGGCCGGTAAGTTTTTAATTTTTCCGTACTCGAGAAGACCAAAAATCAATCCCAAAACCACGATGATTAGGCCTGCCGACAACAAACCTCTGCCAGAATGTTCGCTTCCCATTATGTTGAAAGTAACACCAAGATCAGGAATGATAAGGTCAGTTTCTGCTGCCTTTGCCCCAATCGCATAGAAAAAAGGCAAAAAGAAAGTAAATATTCGACATTTTGAGAGCCAGTTCATTAACATCCTCCGAAAGAAATTAAATTGTAAAATTAAAAACTTAACGCTAGTTATTAGATAAGGAAAAACGAAAAGTAAAACAATTTTTATAATTTTTCGGGGTCGCCGCGAGAAGATAAGAAAGCGGTAATGATAAAAACTACACCGGTCAAACCTGTCACGACTTCTGGGATATGGTGGAAGGTGTTAATCACCATCAGGATCGCCAAAATTGCTATGGCGTAAAAAGCTCCATGTTCTAAGTATTTATATTTGTTTAGGGTTTGTGCTTCTACCAACAAAATTGTCAAACTTCGCACAAACATCGCACCAATGCCCAAACCGATAGCAATTAAGAATAAATTGTTAGTGAGAGCGAAGGCACCGATAACGCCATCAAAACTAAAGGAAGCGTCGATGATTTCTAAATAAAGAAACATGCCGAGACTAGCGCGATGAGCATCGGTCAGGTTGCGACTATCGCCTTCAAGAAAAGTTCCAATTCCGTTAATGAAGACAAAGGTAATAATTCCGGCTACACCGTAAGTAATGAAGCCTAACTGACTTTCTTTTGCCACTAGAGAGGACATAGCCAAAAGAATTGATAGCGACAGACCAAGTTCAAAGGCCTCTAGACGACCAAACTTTACCAAATATTTTTCGATGAAGCCAATCCAGTGCACATCCTTTTCGCGGTCAAAAAAATACTTCATGGCTACCATCAGCAGAAAAAATCCACCAAATGCGCCCAACTCTGTGTGCACTGAGAGCATGATTTTCTCATAATCGTGAGGTTTGAAAATCGCTAAATTAAGGGCTTCAAGCGGACCAATCCTTGCTACCAGACTTACAATGACCAAAGGAAAAATAAGTCGCATTCCGAAGACCGCGATTAGCATACCCCATGTCATGAACCGATGTCGCCATTTGGGGGTCATATCTTTGAGAATGGTAGCGTTGACCACGGCATTATCAAAGGAAAGAGATATCTCAAGAATGCTCAAAACAAGGACAAGAAAAACAGTTTTAATGGCACCGTTAAAATCTGAACCTTGAAATCCCAAGAAAAAAGCTAGGGCGACGCCGACAATGGTTACAATGATGGAACTGTGAAAATAGCGAAGCTTACTCATGTCACAAACGATAGTATTTTAGAATAGTTAACAGTCAATGAAATACAGTATTCTCTTGCTTTAAACCGCAAGCCTCAATAGATTGAGGAAAGTTTAAGGAGAAAGCAATGATAAAAAAATACTTTATTCTTATGACAGTTTTAGGTTTCAGCCTCATCACTCATGCTAACGAAGTTAAAGTTGGACTGGTTGGATCCCTGACGGGTGCGCAAGCTACCTTTGGACAATCAACACATAAAGGTGTTGAGCTGGCGATTAATGAAATTAACGAAGCCGGTGGAGTTAAAGGAACAAAATTAAAGTTAGTTTCTCTTGATGACCAAGGTAAGGCCGATGAGGCAGCGACCGTAGTAAACCGTTTGATCTCTCAGGAGAAGGTCATCGCTGTTTTAGGAGAAGTATCTAGCAAGATCAGTTTGGCGATGGCGCCGATTGCGCAGCAATATAAAGTTCCTATGATTTCTCCATCTTCGACTAATCCAGATGTGACAAAAAAAGGTGAATATATCTTCAGAGTTTGCTTTATTGATCCTTTTCAAGGCCATGTGATGGCAAAATTCGCCATTGAAAATTTAAAAATTAATAAAGTGGCTGTGCTTACTGATGTCGCCAATGATTACAGCGTCGGTCTTGCTGATTTCTTTAAACAAACTTTCAAGAAAATGGGTGGTACTATTGTTGTTGAACAAAGTTATAGTGCCAATGACATTGACTTTAAATCGCAACTGACTGCCATTAAAACGAAAGGTCCCGAGGCAATCTATGTTCCTGGTTACTATGGTGATGTAGGTTTAATTGCACGTCAGGCACAGAGCCTGGGAATCAAAGTTCCTCTTTTAGGAGGCGATGGCTGGGATTCACCAAAGTTACGCGAAATCGCCGGCAAATCAATTGTTGGTTCTTATTTTTCTAATCACTATTCTTTCGAAGATAAAGCCCAACACGTTCAGGATTTTATCACCCGCTTTAAAAAAGCTTATGGAGTTGTCCCAGATGGACTATCGGCGCTCGGTTATGACGCGGGAAAGGTTTTGATTGAGGCGATGAAGCGATCTTCCAATCACATTGATCCAAAAGAAATTCGTAAAGAAATTGCCAACACCAAGAACTATCAAGGTGTCACGGGCTTGATTACCATGGACCAAAATCGCAATCCCGTGAAATCGGCGGTGGTTTTAAAAGTTAGTGATTCTGGATTTAAGTATCAGACGACGATTACACCTTAATAGTGACGAAATACCGTAAGAGATGACCGAATTTTTTCAGCATATCATTAATGGAGTCTCATTGGGGAGCATCTATGCTCTTATTGCTTTGGGATACACGATGGTGTTCGGTATTCTAAGTCTTATTAATTTCGCTCACGGCGACATCTATATGCTCGGAGCATTTACCGGTTACTACGTTTCGCATTGGTTAAATCTTGAAGAAAAAGCTTCTTTGTCTTCGTTGTTTCTTACTCTGGGAATCTCTATGGCCGTTTGTGGGCTTGCGGGATTTGTTATTGAGCGTTTTGCTTATCGCCCGCTGAGAGTTTCTCCGCGAATTAATTTATTAATAACCGCCGTAGGTGTGTCGCTGTTTTTAGAATATCTCGGGCAAATTGTCTTTGGTGCTGATCCGAAATTTTTTCCCCAAGTTTATCAGCCACAAAGTCAATGGGACATTGGCGATCTCAATATTAATCCGCTTCAAGTGACTGTTTTATTAATTTCCATTTGTCTCATGATTATTTTGCAGCTGGTGATTTTCTACACTCGCTTTGGTCGCGCCATGCGGGCCGTGAGTTTTGATCACAATCTTGCGAGCTTGATGGGAATTCCCACCAATCGGATTATCTCTATCACTTTTGTGATCGGTTCAGCCCTTGCTGGTGCTGCCGGAGTGCTCGTTGGTTTAGTTTATCCTCGCATCGAGCCCTTGATGGGGATTATGCCGGGTCTCAAAGCTTTCGTTTCAGCAGTTTTAGGCGGGATCGGTAACGTTGTTGGCGCAGTTGTTGGCGCGTTGACGTTAGGACTGGCCGAAGAATTTGTTGTTGGTTATTGGAAGCCGAGTTATCGCGATGCTCTTGCTTTTGCGATTTTGATTTTAATTTTGTTGTTCAAACCTAATGGTTTATTCGGAAAAACAAAAAGTGAAAAGGTGTAGTTAGTGATTTCGATTGAAAACTTTCGTCAACCCCACGGTTTTAGATCTTTGTGGCTGTGGTTTATTTTGATGACAGTGGTTTTGATCATCCATAAATTTTTTATTCAAAATATTTCGCCTTCAAGTTTTGCTATCGTCATGTATGCGGGCATCAATGTTATTCTTGCTGTTAGCCTCAACCTTGTAAATGGTTTCACTGGGCAATTTTCTATGGGCCATGCCGGATTCATGGCGGTGGGCGGTTACGCTTCAGCCTATCTCACAGCTTACTTTCGCTCCTATGTTGGTGATGAATTTATGCTCACCTACGGTGGCCAAGCGATCTTTACCATTTGTTTGATCTGCGGTGGCTTGGTCTCCGCGATGTTTGGCTTTTTGGTGGGACTACCAACGTTGAGACTCAAAGGTGACTATCTTGCCATTGTGACTTTAGGTTTTGGGGAAATCATTCGCGTTGTTATTTTAAACATGGATGTCATTGGCGGCGCCCGCGGTATGCCCGACATCATGTTGCTGTCGAATTTTTTGTGGGTCTACCTCTTTGTTCTCGTCACTGTCTTCTGCATTTCTCGTCTTATCAGTTCGGCGCATGGTCGAGCATTGATGGCTGTTCGCGAAGATGAGTTGGCAGCGCAAGCAATGGGGATCAATGTTACTAAAACAAAAGTTAGAGCATTTGTTATTGGCGCTTTTTTCGCGGGAATTGCCGGAGGACTTTTTGGTCACTATCTTCAGTACTTGAATCCGTCGATTTTTGATCTCAATCGCAATTTTGAAATCATCATCATGGTTGTATTGGGTGGTATGGGTAGTATCTCCGGTTCAGTGGCGGCCGCTCTCTTTCTTACTTATGTCAAAGAGGCTCTACGTGATCTTCAAGCTTATACCAAAGTCGATTTACGAATGGTGATTTATTCTTTAGTGCTTATCATCTTGATGTTAACCCGCCCCAATGGACTTTTTGGCAAAACGGAGTTTATTGATTATCTTCCGAAACGGTTTAGAAAATTATTGGGCCGTCGTGGAGCAGAATCATGAGCCTTCACAAATCATTGGCACTTGAAATTGATAAGTTGAGTATTCAATTTGGCGGCTTAAAAGCCATCAGCGATCTTAACTTGCACGTTCCAACGGGCTCGGTGTTTGGACTGATTGGTCCAAACGGGGCCGGTAAAACGACAGCGTTCAATTTGATCACGGGAATATATCGACCGACCGCGGGTAGCATCAAAGTTCTAGGTAATCCTACTGTTGGTTTAAAACCCCATGAGATTACTAAAAAGGGGATTGCGCGGACTTTTCAGAATATCAGACTCTTTAAAGAGTTAACAGTTCTCGAAAATCTATTAATTTCAGTCGATCACAATCCAAATATTTCAAAATTTAATTTATTTAAATCAATTCTTCGCAGTAAGAGTGTCGAAGAAAATGAGCTACAAAAAATTGGGAAATCTTTTGAGTACTTGAAAATATTTTCGCTTGAAAATCGTTGGAACGTTCTCGCCAGAAATCTTCCCTATGGCGATCAACGGCGTTTGGAAATGGCGCGAGCTATGTGCACAGGTGCTAAAATTTTATTGCTTGATGAGCCGGCCGCAGGATTAAACCATAGCGAGACGCATAAGTTGATGGAGACCATTCGGCTCCTGCGCAAAAATTACGGACTTACTATTTTTCTCATTGAGCATGATATGAAACTGGTTATGGGAATCTGTGAGCGTATCGCCGTTCTCGACTACGGTGTAAAAATCGCTGAAGGCACGCCTGACGAAATTAAAACTAATCCCAAAGTGATCGAAGCCTATCTTGGAAAGGCAGCGCAAAATGCTTAAAGTGGACAAGCTGCAGGTTTCTTACGGTTCAATTGTGGCGGTGAAGGATGTCTCTTTTGAAGTGCCCTCAGGTCAAATAGTGACGCTGGTAGGAGCTAATGGTGCGGGCAAAACTTCCATTTTGCGAGCGATCTCTGGTATTTTGCGGCCGAGCAAAGGCACGGTGATCTTTCGCGATCAAAAAATTAGCGGCATGCCAGCACACGAAATCGTAAGAAAAAAAATTGTGCAAGCGCCAGAAGGTCGCGGTATTTTTCTGAATCTTACTGTCGAAGAAAATCTAGATCTGGGTGCCTGGACATCCCCAACTAAGTCGACACTACAACAGGATTTAGAAAATGTTTTTTCTTTGTTTCCCCGGCTTAAAGAACGCTTGAAACAAAATGCAGGAACACTCTCCGGTGGCGAGCTTCAAATGTTGGCGATTGGT
>CAYPZY010000016.1:14643-17538 GCA_964415155.1 uncultured Bdellovibrionales bacterium | reverse complement strand
CGGCACTACCGAGTAGCCTCCGCAATCATTGCGGTGTCAGTGCTTTTCGGCCTTTGGCATCTGAAAAATATTTTTTGGTTAGATCATCAAACTTTGCTACGCCAGATTATTTACACCACTTTTTTCTTTAGTCCTCTTGTTTGCTGGCTAACTCTTAAAACTCGCAACGTTTGGATTGCCGTGATGATCCATTATTTGAATAATTTCCCGTGGGAAGGTTGGCGGAGTTTGTTTTGAGGGGGGGGGTTATGCGGTTTGCTTCCGCCGTGGAGGAATTACTTCCACAACGAAAGCGATCTACCTTGGGCGCCCAAGGTGACTTGCGCAAAAATCATGAACGCTTAGCCACATAACATTCGACAATGATTTTTTTGTTATCGCGTGGCTCCAGGATTTCAAGATCTTTTTCGAACACCATGCCAATTTTTTTTAGTACTTTTATAGAAGAACTGTGCGGATTATCAACCACGCCGACAATTCTTTCTAGGTTTAACTCGCTAAAACCATAAGCGAGTAATCGCTTAGCTCCCTCCGTGGCGAAACCCTTGTTCCATGCCTGGGTTTTTATGCGATAACCTACTTCAATTTCATTCGTGTTTAATGGCTTCAAACCAAACAGTCCAATAAACTCATCGGTCCCCTTAAGTTCGCCTACCCAAACTCCCAATCCGCTACTTTTGCCGTTCAGAACGATTAATTTTTCAAAAGCAGCTTGCGATTCTTCATAACTAAGTGGTCGGCCGCTAGCAGTGATGAATTCCATCACTTTTGGATCCGAGTCCAAACTATAGACATTGGGAAAATCCGCTACGCGCAAATCCCTTAAACAAAGTCTCTCAGTTTCTAAAGTCGGCAACCCATCTGGCAAAACTAAGTCCTCTCCCTCAACAACTCCGACAACTCGTTAATCTCAGCAACATTTGCCTTTGGATATTTCGGCCAATCAATAATTTTAAGGCCCCAAAAATCTTTCGGAGTTTCAGGATAGCGAGGAACCAGGTGAAAGTGAAAATGTGGAACTTGATCGTTTATACGAAAAAAATAAACGTGCTCAGCGCCGAGCGCATTTTTTAGCAGTGTCATTCCTTTTTGTAGAAGCATTCCCATTTGGGCGAATTCCTGCGGTGAAAGATCCTCTGGCGCGACTACATGTCTTTTTGGCTCAATGACCAAACGCCCGCGCATCGCAAATCCATCAGGTGATGGTAGAAGATGTGTCAGAGTGATGCCGTCTAACTCAGAGATAATTAGCGACTGACTAGAATATTTTTGACAAATAACACAATTCATTTTTTACAAAAAGCAAAAAAGTTTAGAGTCTTGGATAAAGCCAATATTTTTTATTTTTATGACTTCTTTTCCATCTTTCACAAAAGTTTTGTATTCAAACTGAATTTTTCCATCTTGAACATTAGCTTTACAAAAGCCATTTTCCCTTTGGGGCAAATCATTTAATACTGGGTAATCGCAATAGATTTCGCGTCCAGGTGCCACCGAGGCAAACATAATTCCGTACTTAACAATTGGTGACGAATGCCAACTTGCATGAAAGTATTTACCGGCGAATTCGAATCGCGGGGGGTGTTCCCAACGGAGAGTTTCTGTGGGAGCGATTCGCTGCTGAATGTATTGTTGAAGGCAAGTCTCCATTTGCTCAGGGTTGGTGATTTGGGTCGTTGCTAAGACAAAATTAGTTGCGAAAACAGATGCAGCAAAAACGAGTCCTTTTATCATTTTCTCCTCCTGAAGCAATTGTAGGCCGGTATTTCAGAGCATTTCAATATTTAAAGTAGCGATACCAATTTTACAGTGGAAGTGACTTCTCACGATCTTTAAAAAAGAAGGCAACAGGTCCCAGGGCACGTTCCGCCCAACCAAAACCTTACTCCGCAAAAAATTTCCGTAACTCTTCAACAACGGCTTCGGGTTTATCGGCATGTACCCAGTGACCAGCACCAGGAATTTCAACGCCGCGAATATGGGAATTACTCGCTAACATCCGCTGAAAAACCGCCGCTGACAAATCACGAGACCTTTCACCGCGAATGAGTAACACCGGCATCTTTAGCGCTTCCAGTTCATGCCAGCGATCAGAGGTGCGGCCATGATGAACGGATTGTAAAATTCCATCTAACGAAAAACGCCAATCAAAACCTTTTTGTGTTTCGATAAGATTTGCATACAAAAATAAACCAAGAGTACGCGGATTTTCGGAACCGCGATAAAGGCCCGCAAACTGATTAGAAAAAAAATCACGAGCGTCTTGTTTGGAAGCAAATGGAACCGGAATGACATCCAACATGTCGCGAATTCCCTTTTCCCCGGCTGGGTCACTTTCAGGACCGATGTCCTCAATCACTAGCTTTTTTACACATTGCGGAAAGCGGAAGGAAAAATTAAGAGCATTGCGACCACCCATTGAATGCCCGACCAGATATATTTCGTTCCAACCAAGTTCTTGTAAAATATTGAACAAATCCTGGGCATAATCTTCGGGATGGTAGCCGCTGGCGGGTTTCATCGACTTTCCGTGGCCCCGCTGGTCATAGAGAAGGATTTGAAAATCACCTTCGAAACTTTTAGCAAGGGTTCGCCAATTGGAGCCATACCCCATCAATCCATGAAGAAAAACCAACTTTTTTTCTCCTTGGCCCTGAATCGTGTGATAAAAATTGGCTAAATTAGACATTTCATTGACCCTTTTTCTCTCTATAGACATTATTTTTGAGTGGAACAAGTGAAATCCAGACCAAAACTTCATATCGAGTGGATCGACCGCGATGCTTTAGATATCGTCAAACGCTTGCAGAAAGATGGCTACACCTCTTTCTTGGTAGGCGGTTGCGTTCGCGATCTTTTGGCGGGAATTCCGCCCAAGGATTTTGATATCGCCAC
>CAYPZY010000016.1:0-14543 GCA_964415155.1 uncultured Bdellovibrionales bacterium | reverse complement strand
TTAGCAAAATCCGTTTTGCCAAGGCGCCGTGAGGAACTTTTGAAAATTCTGCGCCTCCCCGATCCCTTCTTAGCTTTGCAGGAAGCCCATGATTTGGGTTTGTTGAAATATGTTTCCGCTGGCCTTGATGAAGTTTTCCAGCACCCCGAGAAAGCTACAGTTTTTGCCGGATATATTCATAGACTTCATCATTTTGTCGATGACCCCTCAAGCCCTGTGGAATTGTTTGCGGTTTTAGCTCTGGCCTACGTACGTTCAATTCTTCAGCCCGATCCTTTCAAAAAAGTTTCAGCGGCAGAAATTATGGAAAATCAGGCGCTAAATACAATGTTCAAAATGGAATGGGGGTTGTTTAACTACGAGCAGAAAATTATTGCGAAAGCATTGCATTTGCAGACGGATTTGCTGAAGACTGAAGAGTATTCCAAAAAAAAGGAAACGCAAAAAGCGGATGTTGTTTGCGGTGAATCGTTTGGAGTTTCGCTCTTGATGGCGTACGCGGATCATTTGATTTCGCCTGCTCAACTTCACTTTTGGAAAACTGAACAAGATAAACACCAGAAGCTTATGCGCGCGAGCCGCCCTCACCACAGACCATTTAGACGACAAAAAAGAAAACCCCAGCAAATTAATTAACTCTTAAGTAACGGTAGCCTTGCTGCACCGATAACGCCCGCCTTAGTTCCCAGCTTGGCAATGGCAAGGGGTGTGCGAAAACTAAGATAGTTGGGCGTTAATAATTCCTCATAACGCTTTTGTAGCTCTTCCCAAAACAATTCTTTGATGTTGATGAGACCACCAGAAAAAAGAATTTTTTGCGGATTAAATCCTAAAGAAAGATTATAGCACAACACAGCTAACCCTTTGGCGGCGTCGCTAAAAAGTTGGCGATACTGATTTTCACCACTATTAATTGCGGCGACAAGTTCTTCAATGCGATGACCGCGAAATCCCATCCATGCTGCCCGTTTTACTATGGCCGGCCCACAGGCAAACCCTTCGACAGTTTGCATATGATGAGATTCACCAAATTTGATATTGGTTTTATCGATGATCTGCAGTCCCCACTCACCACCCATTCCGCCGGTTTGGGCGGGATGGCCTTTGTAGATCATGCCTGTGCCAATACCGGTACCGAGAGTGATGACGACATAAGTGTGAAGCCCCTTGGCGCCACCGACCCAACCTTCACCAAGTGCCGCCGCCATAGCATCGTTTTGAAAATAAATCGGCAGATTGACTTTTGCTTTTTTAAGTTCGTTCTTTAATTCCTTAACGATGGCAAATTTTTTCCAACCGCGAAAGTTAGTAGGTTCAATAAGTTCGCCTTTATCCACATTCATTGGCCCCGCAGAGGCGACTCCAATGGCTTTAATTTTATATTTTTTGGCAGCAACGACACAATCTTTCATCAATGACAAAACTCGTTGTTGCGAACTTTTTGGGGTTGGATATTTTTCGAGTTCTAACTTGATCGCATCCTGTTGCGCAATTTTACCTTTGTCACTTACGATGGCTGTCGCAAGTTTTGTTCCGCCAAGATCAAATCCCAACAACCAACTCACGGTTCATCCTCTCCAGTAATTTGAAAAATTTTGGTATTACGATAGTAATAGGTAATGATTTTATCTGCATCCCAGCCAGCCTCGGCAAAGAGTTTGGCGCCAAACTGTGACATCCCAACGCCATGACCAAAACCATGACCTTTCACCTCTTGCTGACCAGTTTGATTTGGCATTGAGAGTGAATAAAGATGACTTCGAATTGATCCATATAGCGCCATCATCGATTTGGATTGAGATTTATCAAGAAGAAGTTCTTCTCCATTTTGGAGAACGACTTTAAGTTGCCAAACCCGTTGGCTTTCACCGAGTAATGCTGGCGTCATGTAATCAACTTCTATAGAGGCAGGAAATCCTAGAACTAATAGTCTTTCTTTAATAGTCTTACGGTTGACAGTCGCATGCATTCCCCACGTGCCAAAGGGAGCTTCTTTAACCCCATCAGCGTCTGGAACGGAAATTAGGAAGGGTGGATTCGGTCCCTTTAGATCAAAACATTCCTTAGCCGAACAGGTAATTCCACCAGAATTAGCGGAGAAAAAAGATTTGATCACCTCACCGTTAAAAGTGATAACTTTGTGACGACTATTTTTTACCGCATCGTTGGTTTGATCGGTTTCAACCAAATAATCTTTTTTCCCACGGCGAAACACGACACCCCGATAACTTTGATACCAAGTTGTTGGATCGACATCCCATCTTCGATCAGGATTTTGACGTGCAATCGTCATTTCATAAAGGGCGTAAGTGCGTGCCGCAATGGCTTGAGCGCGCACCGACTCAGGATGCCACTTAGCATTTATTTCTGAAGGCAAAACAGACTGGAGATATTGATTGAGTGATAGATCATTAATCAGTGTCCAAAGCTGTCGCTGTTTTGTATTTTTCTTCGGTGGAAAATATTTATCGATAGTTGGAACAAGGCGCGCAGCAATTTGCGTGTAAGTTGTCGGCTCTACGACAAATTGTCCACGTACAGCTACCGCCATTTCAACTGACTGTCCTTGGGAATCTTTTTGTCCCCGATCCCAAACCATCTGAGTAGGTTTCTCGTGAGTTCGTGGATCGATTCTTAATGGTTGAAGCGCCACCGATTTCTGATCGACGAGAAATTTTTTTTCGCGAAAATCAAATTTAACGACGTTTCCCTCAGCCAAGAGATTATCACTTACATCGAAGATTCGCAGGCCTTCAATATTCTTTAGTTCAACCAAGAAGGGATCACGTACTACTGGGTAAGGATCCTTATAGGGTGCCGATAGGATGGGAAACATCCTCACCTTAATATCAACCGCTGATCTAACGAAATATTCTGTATCCTTTTGAGCCGCCCCTATGGCTTTACGAGTTTTACCCTCGCTTAAAATTTTGACTTCTTTGGGGGTGACCGGTGGGTAATCAACAAGCAAGTCATCTGACGATTGAGCGCACGAAAGGAGAATTCCGGCCAAAGTTAGTGTGAGTACCGATCCTATTTTCATAGCTTACCTAAAGCGCCATTCCAGGGATGCTTATAGATAATCCTTTGCTGGACTACAACCATTATTAAGTATAAAGAATAACTTCACTAATTTGTCCATCTTGACGATAAGATAGAGCTATATAAGGAGATAATCATGGGCTTAAGTGCAGGTCATTTAATTTTACTCTTTGCCATTATGATTTTGCTTTTTGGGTCACGTAAACTACCGGAACTTGGCCGCGGTTTGGGCGAAGCAATTCGAAGCTTTAAAAAAGGTTTAAACGAAGATGAAATTGATGTGAGCCAAAAGAAGCAAGAAATCGCCGATAAAGATAAAAGAGAAAGCTAAGTCGCTTCTTTTTTAAATCCTGGTACCGATAATCTCTTAAACCTACGACTTGTGATCTTAGGATTTGACGACCGAAAGCATGCTAAACATCAAAAGAAAGCCGACGGTCCTACAAATAAATGCCGCTAACCCTAATCTCAAATGAGCTGTTCTTAATCCTAAAAATTTGCCTCTATTTTTGAAAAGAGAGTAACCAATTCCCATAACTGGAAAATAAAGCGCAGTCGCTAGCGAAGAGGCCGCGATATGTAAATGTTGCAGTGTCGACATCGGCATAGTGAAAGCTTCTTGAATGGCCGCTCTCTTAATTTGAAGAACCAAAACGAGTGCGAGATCAATGCCGATTGCAAGCGACATTAAGCGAACATGTTTGATTTTTTGTTTTCGTAACAAAACTCCAGTTAACATGAGCAGATAGGCGAGTGAGGCGATCCCCATATAAGGAGTCGTAAACCTCGCAATGATAACGCTAATAAGAACAACGAGGGTAAGTTGCCAAATCATGAATTAAAAAAACTTTTTGCAGCCGTCTCAATCGCGGCGAAATCTATACCGTGCTTCGCATAGAGCTGATCAGCTTTATAAGCGCTACGGCCAAAATCGTCGTGGACTCCCAGAGACTTTAATTTTAGGCGCTCAAAACCACTCTTCACAACAGCATGGGTAACAAGAGCTCCTAACCCGCCGATCACCTGATGATCTTCAACAGTAAGAAGACGTCCGTGAGTTTTTTCAAGACAACTATTAATAGTTTCGACATCAGGTGTGCTAATAACGGAGGGATTCACCAGCGTGACTCCAATATTTTGTCCACGCAAATTTTCGGCAGCTTTAAGCGCTTGCGGAAGCATAGCACCCGCGGCCACAATTGTAAGATTATTTTTGAAATCAGCAGAGTAATCTTTCACAACTTGCGCTTTACCGAGATGGTACTTGTACGATTCGGGTAAATAACGACGAAGGAAATTTTCTCGCCCTAAGAAAAAGATTTTGCTGCGAGGAACTTTATTTGCCTTACGAGCTTGATAGAATTCATCGAAAGCTTGGCTCACTAAAGCCTGCGCTTCTTCGCTCGCGGTTAAACAATAAACATCTGTATGAGGAATGGCCGCAGTCATCGCGAAATAACTTAAAGCCTGGTGAGAGGCGCCGTCGGCTGCATCCTGAAAACCAACGTGCGAGAAGAAAGCGATGACAGGTGCTTCCGATAATGCTCCTAAGATAAGGGGCAATGCGCCTTTGGTCACACCAAACTGTGCGAATGTATCCACAACTGGTATGTAACCTGATTTTGATAGGCCAACCGCTACGCTCACCATGTTAGACTCAGCGACACCAACATCAATCGCCGATTCAGGAAATTCTTTATGAAAGGCCGCAACACCTGTGGAACCCGGCAGATCCGAGGTCACCGAAATAATGGGTAAGCCCTCTTTCTTTTTTGTGATCATTGCCGCCGATACTCCATTTTGAACTTTTTCACTTGGAACCAAACTGGCAGCCGCTGCCGGCTTTGCTTTCTTTTGCGCAAAACGAGTTTCTATTTCCTGAGACCATTCTAAAAATTCTTGCGGAACTTTGTCTTTTTCATAAATCTCTTGAAGAAATGCGGGTAAATCTTTTGGATCACTTAAAGGAAAACCGTGACCACCCGAGGAAGACTTCGAGGTTTTCTCAGTGCCAATGCCTTTGATTGTTTTAGCATGAATTAAAACTGGAATTTCTGGGTCATCAATAGCAGATGCCACCGCAGTCTCAATCGCGGCCATACACGCAATGAGATCATGTCCATTACCAACGGGAATCACCTTCCAACCAAGAGATTTCATCGCAGCAAACTGCGGATTCATGGAAAAGCTGTCCACGTCGATGCGGCCGCTTAGCTTAGTGTTATTGTCGCTCACTATACAAATAAACGGAGCAAGTTTTTTCTTGCTAGCAAAACCAGGAATGGCGGCGAATGCCTCCTTTGCTTCACCCTCAAAACTCGCGCCATCTGAAATCGCACAAATGGTCACACGTTTTCTATCAGCGAGAAAATCCGCATGTGCTAGACCCTGAGCCTGCGGAAGACTAGAACCAAGAGGTCCGTTACTCAAAAACACCGCTTCAGGAAACAAGTGCGATTCACCATGACCTGACAATTTACTCTCAATCGAACGGAATTTTTTAAGTTCCTCAAGAGTAAGATCAGCATAACCATAATTTGCTTTGAGAGCATACAACCCATTCTCGCAATGACCGGCATCATTAATAATATGAAAACGGTCATACCAATTTACGCCCTCTTTATGCGAATGATGAAAGACATAACCGAAAGTTGCAGACATCAATTCAGCAAAAGCTGCCGGACCACCATAGTGACTGGCAGCACCGCCGATCGCGGCCTCCATGTCCATCAACGCAACCATCGCCCGTGTCGAACGCGGATCACAAACTTTAATTCGCTGGCCACTTCGAAGCATAACTTCGACCCAGTACTTCGGAGCATTTAATGGATTTGCAGCAAGATGATTTTTTAAAGGAATAGGTTGTATTGGCATGCTCGAGAGATACCCGACGAGGTGCCTGGTTGTAAATCCGGGACGCAGTAAGTTAGAAAACTTAGTAGAGTTCAGACTCAAGGGAGTGCGGCTTTTTCGTGTTGGGATCTTTTCGTAGCTTAAATCGTGGTTTTTTCATGGCAGATTTTATGGCATCTGAATGCTCTTTCTTCGGTTCTTGATTCAACCAGTAAAGAGTCTTTTCAACGTCAGAGAATAAAAGATCATCATGTGCGACCGGGATGTAAAGAGTCTGTCTTCCTAGCAGTCCATGCAGGGTGCTAAAAGGATAGTCTTCAACTTTTTTGCACACCCCAATCGCGACAGGATTTCGATAAACATACTTATAACAATGCGAAAAATAAAGGCGACTGTCTATTATGCTCCGCGAGTGCCGACCTCCATAGGTACCGTTTATCCTATTGGAGTTTTTGACAATTGTTGTGCTAGTAGCCTGCATAAAATTTTGCATCGCCGACGACAAATTTGCATCCGGGGTTGAAATCATTAGGTGAAAATGATTTTGCATTAGGACGAAAGCGTGAATCCGTACATTGAAAGCACGTTGAATAAAAAATAACTGATCTGACATTATTGTCCACACCTCTGCGAGAGGTTGTGCGAACCAATCCTTGTTAATACATCTGGCGGTGACATGGTAGGGAAACTCGTTTTGAAGTATTGCTTTAAGTCTTGGCATGAGCGAGATCCTGGGCAATTTTGCGGCCAGTGCTAAAGCAATTAAAGCGCCCAACCAAAACAATTTAGCCCGACGCGTCCCGGAAAAACAACCAGGCACCTCATCAGGCACCTCATCAGTTACCGTTCGTAGTATACGGGCACCTCATCAGGCACCTCATCAGTTACCGTTCGTAGTATACGAATACATGAGGACGTTGCTGACGGTGCCGTTTTGGAAGGTACAGGCACTGGTTAGGGAGCCGTGACCTTGGTAAAAACCGAGATTGGGTGAATAAATACATTTCTCGCCAGATTCGCAGAGGCCGTTGTCGTTTCCATAACCATCGTCCCAGTCCATAATTTCGATCGCGTTTATTAGATAGTTGGAAACGCCGTTAGAGATGGCCTTGTTGCCATGAACTGCGGCGGGACATGTGCTACCTGCAGTGAAGGCAGCGTTTTGTGTAGATCCATCGTTACTGATATTTCGCAAAACTGTGTCGGCCGTCTTGACGCTAAAATCCCAGATGCGACAAGTATCGCCAGTCCAACAGTTACTGCGAGCATTCCAGTCGAGAATATCAGTTCCGTCTAAACCCCAGAAACGGTAAAAGCCAGTGAAGTTATTCCAGTCAGTCAGCCCACTATAAGCGACCGATCCATTTGTATCTGATGAATTTGCCGTGTCGTCAGTGGTAACTTTGCCAACAAAGGTATTGGAAACATCGATGGAAGTCGTATAGGTTGCATCGGAAAGTGGACCTTGATTTGTACATGAACTTGTAAGGCCAGGGTCGGTGCCTCCACTCACAACGCAATTGTTACCTGCGTATGAAATGATCCATGAAGTAAAAAAGTTATTGCTGGAGTTGGTAAGGTTAATTCCATCCGAAAAATGGTGAGACAGAATGTTGGCGAATGTATTATTATTTCCCGTCATGGCAATTCCTGGCACAGCTTCGCCGCCGATTAGAGCGATCTGCGAATAAGCTCCATTGGAACCAGAGCTATTAATACCTCCGTCGTTCATGACAATTGTGGCGTTGTTAACTGTCAGATTGCTTCCACTGTTAGCGATACCCACATTTTCATTGTTAGCAATCAGAACTTTTGAGATTACCAGATTCCAAGCAGTGTTATAAATTCCGTAACCATTGTTATTTGTGATCACTGAATTGTAGATTTGCGACCAACCATGAGCCTCGGAAAAAATTCCATAGGATCCGTTGCCAGAAATTCGCGCGTTTCTAACAACCGTGTAATTTCCTAAATATAAACCGATACCACTACCCCAAATGTTGCCGCCATCAACTAGAACCCATCCACAACCACTAAGTACGTTCATCGCCCAATTCCAGTAAGTCGAAGTATTTTTTAATAAATATGGTCGAGTGCAGGTACCACCCAAATTAATGCCAGTACTATGGTTCGCTGTTGCCGTGACGTTTTCAATCATCATTTCTTGCGCGCTACCTCTACCGTAAACACCATCGGTGATAGAGTCGGTTACAAATGAATTCATGAGGGCAGAACGTTGCGCATATTGCGAAAGATAAATTCCAGTACCATTAACATTTCTCACCGTTGCTTGATTTATGACGGACGCGTAACTCTCTCCCATGTAAATTCCAATAGTCGCGTCTGTTGCACCACCTTCGCCGTCAAACTCACCTTCCACCCAGCTTTCCCACGACGTGGTAGCGAGCATACAACGGTTGTCTAAGCTGGAAACACCTAGACCACCGCAATTGTTAGACGTATTTCCACTATATGTAAGCTTGGCACCAGTGAGAACCGCGAAATTCACTCGATAACCAAGTGCATAGCCGCTAGTGGCACGAGTTGTGTCGACTGTGAAGATCGTATCTTGGGCGTAAGCCTGATCGGGCCCACCACCATCGTCATCGACGTCATCCAAAATAATTCGCGCATCGCTACTTGAGGTATTTGCGGGAGCTGCAACTACTGTGTTGTTAAACCAAACTGAGGAAGTACTTTGAGCAACTTGTGAGCCACCATTCATAACTGTGACCTGGTTTGATTTCCAACTTGTCGAGTTTAAGAGATCCTTCAATCCCATGGTAGATTTTAATCCCGTCGTATAAAAGACAGCCGTACCACTGCTGGCATCACAAACCCAATCGAAAGCGCCCAAAGCATCTGAAGCCGTGAGTCCCGAACAAGAACTTTCTAAAGTGGCCATTTTAAAAATTGTGGAGCCGAGAAAGCAATGCTCAAAAAGTTGCCCAGCATCAGTGGCATAGTTGCAAGGAAGATTTTCCTGCTTGTGGAGACCGCTGCTATTTTGCTTGCGAATCAAATTGTACCACATATTGTTACCACTGGAATCGGCGAACATCGGTATGACTTTAATACCCAACCCAAAACGGAAAAGATTATTTGAGGCTGCCGTAGTATTTCCAGAGGAGTCTTTCGCGACGACTGAAGCTTTGTAAAAGTTAGCAGCGTTTAAAGTACAACCAAAAGTGTGAGAAGTAGAATCGGCCGCTACGTTAGCTGTCGCGCATTTCACAGTTGTTCCATCATCCTCATAAATTGTAACGTCAAAAGAAACTTCGCCAAGAGTATTTTGCCAATTTAGTGTTGGAGTAGTTCCGCTTGCCAAAATATTATCTGGATTCGTATCAGAACCACCCGTTAAACCTGTAATAGCGAAAGCTAAGGGCGACGTATGTTTGCTTTCGATGGTGAGTTTTGCTGCATTCGCCGCGCTTGTGGAGTAGTCATTAAACGAAACGTACTTCACATTCCCATCTCCGGTTTTCTGAGCGATCCAAAATTGCAAAAAGGCACCACTAGATAAACCGTTATAGTTAGTTACTAAATATTGAACTGGCGTTTTCAAATTCGGGGTAGCCGCCCATGCGTTATCAGACAAATTTAAACCGCCGCTCGCAGGCCAACGCACTTCTTGCGCAAGTAGAGTGGTACCATTGTAGCCTTGTGGATAGTAGAAAGCATCGGTGGCCTGGAGAGCGTTAGAGGAAAACTGAGTGCGTACCACTAAATAATCGGTACCAGTATTCCAGTTTGTAGCTCCGGTTTTATACAACTCTAAATAGGCATTGGTAATTTCCATCGTCGAGGGAATTGATTGAGGCAAAGCAAAACGTAAAAATGCATATTTGTATTGCCAACTGCCATCTTCGCCAGCCGCTACAACGGTGTCAGAAAAATTTGCTCCGACCGCTAATCCGCTACCGTCTATTTTTCCGTCGTTAGCCGTTCCAGATATTTGAATCGGCCCTATGATAGTCTGTTCCTTATATGTAAATAAAAATAAATCATTGCTGGCTGCTCTAGTGGTAGAGGAATTCTTCGCCACAACTTTTGCTCTGTACATTGTACTATCGGTGAGCGAACAACTTGAGAAGTTATAACTAGTGGTATTAACCCCAGAGTTTGCCGTCGCACACTTAACAGTTGTTCCATCATACTCATAAATAGTGACATCGTAAGAGTCTTCTCCCGTCGTGTTTTGCCAATTCACTGTGGGATTCGGACCGACATTCAACCACGAATCAACGGTTGTATCGGTGCTGCCTGTAATACCGGTGATCGAAAATGCCGCGATCGCCGTGTAACTGTAAGTTACTGTGTTATCCGTTGAGGTCGAAGCTTGCGAGGTGTTACCGGCAGAATCTTGCGCAGCACCGGCGCCAATACTTGCGATGATTGTTCCACCGTCTGATGCGGTATCAATTGAAATTTCATAATTCGCACCAGATCCACTGATGGACTTTCCAGTGACCGTTGCTGTGCCACCAATAGTGACATCACTCGCGGTGAAGCCCGTGACCGATTCACTAAATGTAACAGTAAACAAAATTGGTAAAGTGCCACTTGGATCAGACTGTCCTGCTTTTTGATTGACCGTTACTGTTGGCGAAGAGGTATCTAGAACATAAGACACGGTCTGTGTGGAACAGCCCGAACTGTTACCGGCAGAATCAATAATCTCCGCGTTAAAGGTGTACGAAGCTGCAGTTAAAGCATTACTTGTGACATTCACTGATGTACCCGTAGAAGTGGCAGAGCCACGAAGTCCCGGTGCCAAACAACTTCCGTCCGTATAAATTTTGACAACGTCCCCAACGTTTACCCCGCCCACAGTAATTGTTGGCGTTGTCAGATTACCAGGTGAACTAGATGGATCATAAAGTGCCAATGAAGAAGCCAAAGATGGAACTCCTGTATCTAAAACGATGGAGTCAGATATCGCTGAACCGTTGACTGTGTTGTAGGCGTTAGCCACCCAAACATAGACTGTTTTATTGCCGTCACCAGAAGACACGTTGAATGTGGTTGGTTTGGTTGTAAGCCAACCGGTGCCGCTACATGCTGCCGAGCCACTCACGGGTGCAGTCGACTGAGATTCACTCAAACACCATTTCACAGCTGTCGCATCATTACCAATAGCCACCGCGGTAGCAACTTGGCGAATGTAAGTCGTCGAAGAAGTCGTTCCGTCACTTAAAGACAGGGTAGGATTTGCAGGGACTGTTGTTGCGTAATCGATTGAAGCAGCAGCAGCGTTACCCGCTTGCTTTTGATAAATCTCTGAAATTTCATTCGCACTGAGCGCTCGTGACCAAACTGAAATATCATCAAGAGTTCCGGCAAAATTGGTCGTGGCAGCATGAGTACTTCCGATAGTAAAATCATAAATATTGTCGATGTTGCCGACGGTGCTAATGTCATGACTTACACCTTGATCCACGCCATCAATGTAAAAACTTACACGATCCGTAGGTGATCTTCTTACCACCGCGACGACGTGATGGAAACTACCGTCGTTAACGAGCGTGGGCGCCTCATCGACATTTATGTTGTTAGTACCATCATAAATTCTTGCACCAATGATTCCAGCTTCAAAAAGAATCACGTATTTGGGTGAGCCGCCGCCGAGATCAAAGCCTTTCGAAACAATAGGAAAGTTTGTAGCGCGAGAATCCGTGCTTTTAATCCAAAAAGCTATAGAAAAATCGTTGGTTGGCATATCTAAGACGTCACCCATACGAAATTCATCGTCAGTACCATCGAGAACCATGCCACCATTTAATTTTCCACTAGCGTTTTTGTAGACTGCCGCACCTTCGACTGTTGTTAAAGTTCCCGACAAACCGTTACCTGATGAATCTGCAACCGTAGCTGTATCGTCAGTATTGCTTTCGTTGAATTTATAATACGCTGCTAAATTTGTAACGTTAACCCAAGTTGAATCAAGTTCCCTTCCAGCAGCTAAAGATACATTGCTTGCTACGTCTTTAGTGTAAACATAAACTTTTCGAGAACCCGTCGCACCCAAAACTTGTGTCGTTGGTCTTGTCGTTACCCAAGTCGTCGAACATGAATTGTATGTTGGTGCAGACGGCGCCGCTGTTGCAGTGGCCTGTTCAATCACACACCAGGCAACAGCATCGGTATCACCCAAGATGGAAAGAGTTACTGTACTCTGATTGGTCGCGGTCTTAGAACTGGAATTAGGATCGGATAACCAAACGGCCGGAGTGGCAGGAAGAGTTGTATCAAGAGTTATAGCATCGCTTACGGCAGAGCCATTCACATTATTGTAGGCATCAGCAATCCATACATAAACTGTTCTTGCACCATCACCACTAGACACGTTGAATGTCGTCGGCTCCGTCGTTAACCACCCCGATCCTGAACAGGCCGCAGTTCCTGATGCTGGCGCAGTACTTTGAGTTTCACTCAGACACCATTTTGCTGCGGTCCCATCATTGCCGATAGCGACTGCGCTGGCGACCTGACGGATATACGAAGTCGAAGAAGTAGTCGCGTCACTCAAAGATAAAGTAGGATTCGCCGGTGCCGTCGTTGCATAGTCAATCGTCGCAGTGGCCGCGGCACCCGAGATATTTCCCGCAACATCTTTTGTATAAACATAAATTTTGCGAACACCGGTCGCACCCAGAGCTTGGGTCGTTGGCCGTGTCGTTGCCCAAGTCGTCGAACATGAATTGTATGTTGGTGCAGACGGCGCCGCTGTTGCAGTGGCCTGTTCGATCACACACCAGGCTACGGCATCAGTATCAGAAGTAATAGATAAATTCACTGTCGCTTGGTTGGTGTTTGTTGTTGATGACGTGTTGGGATCTGTAAGCGCAACTGTCGGTGTCGCTGGCAAAACTGTATCTAACGTAATTGCATCGGTAACTGCTGAAGCATTTACGTTATTGTAAATATCGGCAATCCATACATAAACGGTTTTTGCACCATCACCATTAGACACATTGAATGTCGTAGGTTCTGTTGTAACCCAACCCGTTCCTAAGCAAACAGAAGAGCCTGTTGCTGGAGCCGTAGTTTGAATTTCGCTCAAACACCATTTTGCAGCTGTTGTGTCATTACCAATTGAAACGGCGGTTGCGATCTGGCGAACATGCGAAGTCGAAGAAGTCGTTGCATCACTTAAAGCTAAGGTTGGATTTGCTGGAGCTGTTGTCGAGTAGTCAATCGAGGCAGTGGCCGCAGTGCTCGAGATGTTTTCGGCCACATCTTTTGTATAAACATAAATTTTGCGAACGCCAGTCGCACCCAGAGCTTGTGTCGTTGGCCGTGTCGTTGCCCAAGTCGTCGAACATGAGTTAAATGTTGGTGCTGACGGTGCCGCCGCGGCGTTGGCTTGTTCAATCACACACCAGGCAACGGCGTCAGTATCAGAGGTAACGGATAAATTCACCGTTGCTTGATTAGTGTTTGTTGTTGATGAAGAGTTTGGATCCGTCAGTGCTACTGTAGGATTGGCTGGCAACACGGTGTCGAGGGTTATCGAATCCGACACGGTAGTCCCGTTAACGTTGTTGTAGGCATCGGCAATCCATACGTAAACTGTTTTTCCACCATCACCACTAGACACATTGAATGTCGTAGGTTCCGTTGTAACCCAACCCGTTCCCGAGCAAGTAGCGATACCACTTGCTGGAGCTGTATTTTGCGTTTGGCTCAAACACCATTTAACTGCTGAAGCATCATTACCAATTGAAACGGCGGTTGCTACCTGGCGAACATGCGAAGTCGAAGAAGTCGTTGCATCGCTTAAAGCTAAGGTTGGATTTGCGGGTGCCGTTGTCGAGTAGTCAATCGTGGCAGTGGCCGCGGCACCCGAGATATTTCCCGCAACATCTTTTGTATAAACATAAATTTTACGAACGCCGGTCGCACCTAGAGCTTGTGTCGTTGGCCGTGTCGTTGCCCAAGTCGTTGAACAGGAATTAAATGTTGGTGCTGACGGTGCCGCCGCGGCGTTGGCTTGTTCAATCACACACCAGGCGACGGCATCAGTATCAGAAGTAATGGATAAATTCACTGTTGCTTGATTTGTGTTTGTTGTTGACGACGTGTTGGGATCTGTAAGCGCAACTGTCGGTGTTGCCGGCAAAACCGTATCTAACGTAATCGTGTCGAAAACATTGGCGGCGTTAACAACGTCGCCAGAATCTGCGATCCAGATGTGAACTGTCTTTGAAGCATTCGCTGCCGTTAAGTTTATGCTCGTGGGTCGAGTCGTATACCAACCTGATGAAGCACCACCACCGCCATTACAATTGGCACTTCCGCTGGCGGGAGCCGAAGTTTGGGTTTCACTCAAACACCATTTTGCTGCCGTCCCGTCATTGCCGACCGACACGTTTACCGCGACTTGTCTGGCGTAGCTTGTACTCGAAGTCGTTGGATCACTTATGGCAAGTGTCGGGGCCGAAGTATCGATCGTGATAGAGGAAGAACAAGATGCAACGCTTGCATTGTCGGCATTGTCATAAGCTTTCAAGCGGACTGAATAAATATTGGTATCAACCAAAGAAGAATAATTGAAACTCGCTGTCGCGACGCTAGTGGTGGCGACCGGTGTTCCCGCGCAAGTTCCATTATCAAATTGCTCTACTTGGAAGGTTGTCCCAGAG
>CAYPZY010000015.1:0-17895 GCA_964415155.1 uncultured Bdellovibrionales bacterium | reverse complement strand
CCCTCTTTTTTTCCTCGTATAACAATAATTTTTCCGTAATCGATACTAACCCTTGCTCTAGGTAGAGTTTCGCCAGAAATATTGAATCTCACTTTTCCTTGTGCCTCTGGTGACTCAAGTTCAGGTTCATACCATTCAATGTTTAGCGACTTTGAAGAGGCAAAGACCTCCCAAGCACAAGAAAAGGCAAAGAATAATAAAAATCTTAACAAAAGATGATTCACTCGACGTAGACTCACCTGTTGTTTTCGGACAGTTTTAAGACAGGCTTGACGATTTTCAATAAGTTAAAAATCATTTTTTTATCCTAGACTTTTGTCAGCTAGACCGGCGATGTTTTTTTAAAAAATAAGTCCTGATTAATTCACTTAAGTACCTAAAAAACCGATTAATTTACAGGTAAGACAATATGGGGAAAAAATACACTTTGCAGCCAGGCTCGAAGCTTGGACCATATGAATGCATTCGCTTAATTGGTAAGGGCGGAATGGGTGAAGTGTATGAAGCTTACGAAGCTTCTCTTGATCGCAAAGTTGCTATAAAAATTATACCTCGCGATCTCGCCGATAAAGATCCTGAGATTGTCAGACGCTTTGATTCCGAGGGAAAAGTTCTTGCCCAGCTAAGTCATCCTAATGTGGTCGTCGTTCATAGTTTAGGCCACGCCGAAGGTATTCATTATCTCGCGATGGAATTTGTCGATGGTCCATCATTAAAACAATGTATTAAAGAACGCACCTTCAGCATTGAAGAAGCTTTACCTCTCTTTCAACAAATGCTTGCAGGGACGGAAGCACTTCACCGCAGTGGCATCATCCATCGCGACCTAAAACCTGCGAACGTAATTTATCGCAAAGACGGTTCTATAAAAATTGTCGACATGGGAATTGCCAAAAACATGGAAGACACCAATCCCGATCTGACCCGCGTTGGTGAGGTCGTGGGTTCACCGATGTACATGTCTCCCGAAGTTGCGTTTGGCGAAACGGCAACTACCCAATCTGATATATGGGGCCTTGGAGTTATCTTTTACGAAATGCTAACCGGCATTAATCCCTTTAAAGGAAACAGTCAGGCAGCAATCTTAAAAAAGATTACCGGCACTGACGTCGACTTCCCCAAAGAGCAGCTAAAAACTTTACCCGAAGAAGTCATCCGAATCGTTAAGAAGATGTGCGCTCGTAACACGGCCGATCGTTATGGAGTTATAGCAGAAGTTGAACGCGACATCGCAAACCTGCTAAATAACTGGCCACAGAACGAATCGGGCGCAGAAAACTTCGGAATTCCGTCGGGAACTATGAAGGTGAGTGGCGGTACCAAAAACACTTCGCTCTCGGCAATTCAATTGCAGCTACAAAAAACCCGCTTTCAACCCACAATCCAAATTGGCGAAGAAACGTCTGACCCAGACGAATCAAAGATGAAATTTTATTCGATCATCTATTTGGCTGTTGCTTGCCTGATTGGCGTGGTTTTTTTCAAATACAAAGACTCCTTTGTCAAAGAATTAACCTCATCTCCGCCCCCCGTAACGCTAGTTGAAACCGACAAGACCACGGACACAAAGCCGACTTACCTGACAATTAAAGAACCGCGAGAGCAGCAAGTCTTTTGGATTGATCGAGGTGGTGGTTTTACCTATGAATTTGTTTTTTCACAAACACCACCCAACTATCGATTGCAGATCTCGATAGATCCAAAATTTTCAACAGTACTCTATGATAAAACATCTCCGGCGAGTCCAATAAAGGTCACAGAGCTGGACCCTGAACAGACTTATTACACGCGAATTGTTTACCGTTCTCTGGGAAAACTAGTGGCCAGTGAAACCATCCAATTTCATTTGAATCTAAAACAAGGTCCTATAGCCGTGTATCCTATTGATGGCCAGAATATCCTCTTCGGTCCAAGTGCAAAAGCTAATCTTTTCTATGTCGAATGGAAAAAGAAACCCGGTATTTTGCGATACCGCTTGCAGGTTGCTAAGGATCTCTCTTTTAGAGATGCTCTGATAGATAAATCAGTCCAAGCTAATGTTGCAAGCGGCTTGTCGCTCCCACCAGGAAACTATTTTTGGAGAGTCCGCACAGTCGGCGATAACTCGGGAGAATACTGGAGCAACCCTGAATCCTTCTCTATCGCAGTTAAACCAAATCAAGTTTCCTTTGCCTCAAAACGCCCTACCCCCGCTCCACAAGCTCAAAACTTACCCGTATCTATTAATAGTCCCAAGTCTCGAGTGCCAAAGGCCCCACCAAGACCCCCAGCATTGTCAAAGGCGCGAGTGTCCTCAGTGTTATATCTAAAAAGCGGCACGGGCAGATCACCAGCAAACTATAGTCCGAGCAATCCTCCCGTTTTATCGTGGCAGAAATCAAAAAATGCTGACGCTTACAACATTCAGATTGCCACCGACGAACGATTCGAAAGCATCGCACTCGATACAATTACAAATAAAACTACTTTCTCGTGGTCCGACGTTGTCCCTGGCAAATTTTTCTGGCGTGTGGCCGGGAGAAACGAGGATGCAGGCGCCGGAAACTTTAGTAGTATTGGTGAAATCGAAGCATTAATCTCGCCACCAGAAATTGATAGCAATTTTAAATTTCCCGCAAAATCTGACGGAAGGGCCTCTGGAAGAATCAAATGGAAAAAAATTCCCTTGGCTACAAGTTATCTCATCAAAGTAAGCTCAAACTCTGCGTTTAACGCTGGAGTCAGAACTTATAAATCTGACGACGACAATTATTCGCTCGAAGTGGACGGCGGAGGGAAGCATTTTGTTAAGGTCGTCGCCATTAATGAAGCCGGAGAGGCTATCAGTCAGTACTCGAGAGTCGCCGTAATCAAGTTGGAAAGAGAAAAAGCGATTGAAATTGATATCCCGATCATCAACGTCCCTAATGACGGTACCACGATAGTTTCTTACGGAGGATCAAGCACGCCCATCGTCTTTGACTGGCAGAAAACCAAGAGTGCATCATCTTATTTACTCCAATTTTCTCAGGATAGAAGTTTTAAGGAAGTTTACTATTCAGAAAAGATTAAAGAAAATCAGCTGATATTTGATAAAAAATTGCCCACGGGAAAAATCTACTGGCGACTTCGCGCGGAAAGAGACTCATCCACGTCGCCATGGACCGAACCTCGTTACTTGGAAATTCCAAGTAAATCGGAGTAACCAGTGAAGCCTCGCGAGAGTTACAAGTGGAGCAACTTACGTCACAACGACCTCGTCGACGTAATCGCCCCCGGCTCGGCCGCGACCATACAACAGACTGACGACGCTCTAAAATTTCTGGAAAGATCTGGATTTATCCCGAGAGTGCCACAACAAATGTATGCTCCCGATCTATTCGTTTCAAATTCAGATGAAGCGCGAGCCTCGCATCTCATTAGTTCCCTCCATGATTTGAAATCAAAAGCAATTTGGTCAGTGCGCAACGGCTATGGTAGCAATCGCATTGCGCCCTATCTTGTTAAAATTAATGCACCAAAAAAAATAAAGGTTTTCATTGCTAGCAGCGACGCAACCCCTCTTCATATCATTCTGAATCAAATGTGGCGTTGGCCGACCTTATGGGGTCCACCACTAGATAGAGCTTCGCATCCTAAATTTCCAGCTAGCACTGTTAACGAGCTGGGCGCCATCCTCGCCGGCAAATTAACTGAAGTAAGCTTTAAACTCCAGGGCCTGAATTCTCTGGCCAACTTCTCTGAACTCTTTCAGGGCCCCTTGGTAGGCGGCACGCTTTCAGGTATATGCTCCACACTCGGTACCCCTTGGCAAATCAATAGCGAGGGTTGCATCCTCTTTATTGAGGAAGTAGGCCTGCGTGCACACCGTATTGATTCGCTTTTAGAACAACTTCACAATGCAAATCTAATTTCAAAAGCGAAAGCCATTGTCTTCGGGAATTTCTCAAAATGCGAAGAACCAGACGGCAATCCCTTATGGATGCAAGTGATTGATCGCTTTTCGCAAAAATTTGATATCCCGATAGTCTTCGGTCTTCAAAGTTCCAACACCTTACATGATCGCATAATTCCGTTGGGCTGTCAGGCAACCCTACAAACGGGTCCTTCGGTAAAAATGGTTTGCCAAACAAACGGAAGTCTTATGGGAGAAGGTACCTTTAATAGCTCATTCTCTAACGTCGCTTAAGAACTGGCCCCTTAGTCTTACGCATCAGATACTCGTGCTTACCGGCAATAATCAAATTACTAAGAGTTCCCACTTTTTTATAACCTAGTTTACGGTAGAGTTTCTGTGCCTTCTTGTTGAAGCTACTCACCAACAAATAGATGTTCTTATATTTTTCAAATCCAGAAGCTTCAAAAGCTGCAATAAGTTTAGAACCCACGCCGTGTGATCTGTAATTAGCATCGACAACAATAAGTTTTAAATACTCACCCACCAGCACATCTGGCTGCGCGACCAAAAAGCCTACGATCTTACGTCCCAGTTTGGCTGCAAACACTTTCGCTCTTTTAGAATCCTTCGCAATATGTTTGGCTGTTTTTTCGGTCCAACCAAACTCCTTGGCTAGTTGCGAATCCAAAATTATGCGACGGCAGTCACGGAAGGATAGTTTATTAACGAGTTGAATTTTTACTTTCATCGCTCGCTGGCCAGGGCTCTTTCGGTGAATTCGCTGTCAGGAATTCCCGTGTTGGTTTTTACTTTCGACAAAGTAATTTCTGTGGAACGCTTATTCTGCAGATTTTTTACAACTATCGATTGTGCACGATAGGCTTTGCCGAACTTGCCATACTTTTTAAATTCCACTTGCTTGAGAACTTTTCCGGAATGATCAAAATATTCTAATTTTAAGGGAACGTAAGTTTTATTGGAGATCCAAGCCAGCGCCTTTGAATATTTTGTCATGTTAGTCATCGAACCAATTTCAATCAACGTAACCGTTTCGCCGTTAAAGCTCGCTTGCTCTTTGACCTTCGCGGTAGCACCCTTGAGAGTGGTAATATCCAAATCTTGCGGCGTCAGTTCCGAGCCGAGAATTCCCGCCTCTTTATTATTACCAACAACGCGTCTTACTTGCTTGGACGAGGGCAAGTAGAGCCACTGCTCCTCGGCACTTTTATCGATAACGTTTAACAGAGCGGTCCCCTTTAATTCTTTGGGACTGACTATTCTTACGAGCGTGTAATGCTTGTCCCCGTTTTTCCTCTTTACTTGGATTTTTCTCATTTTAGAGCTGCCATCCGATTCGATGATTCTCATTTTAATTTCACCGGAATCATCGCGACTAAGTAAGCTTTTCTCAGTCTTTTTCAAAATGGTTTTTGCTTCCTCGTTGGCATAAGCCCAAAATGGCAAAAGCAGGATAATCACTGAGGCAGCTATTTTTCCAATTTCTGCCATTCTCAATGTAGAATCCTCTTCCGTTTCGTCATTTTCATCATCTCCCTGCTGCCTATCGATTCTCAAAGTATCATCGTTGGAATCTTGTTCCTTCACTTTCTTTTGCAAAATACCCGGAAACAGCGCTAAAAGTGTTGGCATAAATACTAAATCACCAATCGCCGCTGCGACAATCGAAGAAATCATATAGATACCAAATAACTGGTTAATCTTAAAATATGAAAACAAAAACACCAAAAATCCAGACATAACAAGGAGTGTTGCCACCAAACAGGCGTTACCTTCAATAAGTAACATCCTTTTAACGGGTAAACGTCCTGCTGCAGAGGCTCTCTGCATGCGTCGAAGTCGTCCCAACAAATAGATGGTATTAATAAAAGCTAAACCAATAACGATGGAAAAAACAATTGCGACGCTTGGTTTAACTGGTGTTTGCGAAAATGCTAACATCCCCATTAAGAAGAGGGGCGGAATTAAATTTGGTAAAGTCGCCACAAGCGCCCAGCGTAACGATCTAAAGATAAAGATCAACAAAAATCCAATGATGGCGAGTGACTGCCAAAAACCATATAGCAAATCTTGAGAAATGGCATTATTTAGGCGATGAACAATCGAGGCTATTCCTCCTTCTTCAATAGTAAGTTTAGGAAAGAGCTTTTCCGCTATTTGATGAATCCTCACTTGGTCGGCTTTAATACTCGCGTAGGGTTCATCGCGAAAGCGAATATGAACGCGCGTCTTACTACTATCATTTATAAGAAAATTCCTGAGAGGATTGTTGCCAGCCATCGACAACATAAACAAGGTTTCGGATGCTTCTTGGCTCGAACTCGGTAGCCGATTGCCTTTGAGAGAATTCTTTTTAAAGAAGTCTGCAGCAGAAATGACACTTCCTACAGAAGGTAGCTTTTGAACTTGCGAGGAGAAGTCATTTAAGCGCTTTAACATCTGGGGAGATTCCCAAACTTTACTACGACCACCGATAACTATTTCATAGCTTATGAGACCGCCAAATTGCTGATCAATTTTTTCTGTCGTTTGACGTGTTATGTTTTCTCTAGGCAAATCGTCAAATAAGCGCGAATTCCAATTCAGTTTCACGACTGAACCAACGCAAACAAGAGCAGTCAGGGCAACAGTAGGAAATAAAATTTTCTTTTTGCGAAGAATCCACATTCCCCAATAGGCGTGATTTGAGATCCACTTTCTTGGAAGCGGTTTTGGAAAAAAGGTCAACATCGGAATCAGCAAAAGTTGCGTTAACGACCAAACAGCAATATTCACGACCGCTACCGTCAAGCCAAATTGTTTGATCATGCCCACGTCAGAGGAGCACAACATTAAAAAGCCGAAACTTGTCGCTACGGTGGCAAGGAGATTTTCAATAAATAGTTCTTCCAACAAGTCTAAGACCATGAAAAAGCGTTTCGAAGAGCTTTTCGTTTTCTTTTTCTCATCGAAGCGAAAAAGTGAGTGGATAACTAACGAAATGACAGTGATGCTGATCAACACAGGCAACATCGACAACATAACATCAAATTTGATATTCATCGCCGTCATTGACCCTAAAACGATCGTATTGATAACGAGAATACAAATAACTGGGATGATCATGCCTGACAAATTGCGAAAGACCAAAATGAGAACAAGTGAAAATATAATGAAACTCAAAATTAGGGAATGAAGAAGCTCTCCCTTTAACAACCTTGAAATATCAGCCTGAACCGCCGGAATTCCTCCAAATTCAAATCTGATATCTGGGAAATAAGCGTTGGTGTAAGTGGAAAGCCGTGCTTTAAAGACGTTTAGATCTATTTGTTCTGAAGGCTTAAGACGAAGCAATATCAAAGTTGTACGGCCATCTTTTGATAAGAAGTGCGGCTTAATAAAGGAGTTGGTCCCCGCAATATTGTTCCAGAATCGTTTCGGTACAGTCTCAAAAATGGGACCGACATACAAATTTTTGCCCCACTCAAAGGAACCTTCTAGAGAGCTAATGGACAAAACCTCTCCAACTTCTTGAAATTTTCCGAGCGATTGCGTGTATCGTTTAAGGACAGTGATTGAATCGGTATCCAACCAAGATTTTTTTCTCTCTAAAACGAGAACAATGTCGCTTGTATTATTGAGACGAAATTCTTTATTCACTAGGTCATCGGCAATCACGAGCGGATGTGTCTTTGGAAAAAATTGTTCGAAAGAATATTCCGCTTCCAGATTTCGCAATGACAAAAAGCTATACAAAAAAACAAAGAAGAAAATGATCGAGATAGTAGCGTTAACAATTTTAACAATTTTACTATCTTTACCACTATTTTTCTTCGTTTTTATTTCAATTTTTCCCTGCATAAAACCTATTATCCTACCGAAATATTAATCTAAGGGAATGGAGGGGAATCGTGTTTTCTTTGCGTATGATAATATCGGTCCTGGTTCTAGCAACCTTTAGTCCGACAAAAAGTTTTTCCAATGTAAAAGCACAATATTCAGTGGTAATAAGTAAGCCATTTTTGGCGACTCAGTTACTGCGCGGTTTAGGAGATGAATTTACGTTCAATAAAACCGTTGAGAATTTTCTATGGCAGGGTCCTCTGCCGTTGCTGGTGCAAAGTGCGAAAATATCTTTCGCCACTTCACCTAAGGATATTGGTTTTACAAAGAGCGATGAAATTACAGCCAGCTTTTCTGGTTTGAAATTTGATCTATTTATATCTGATCTTTCCGTTGACACCGTTGTCCGCCAACGCGTTGGAGATATGGATGTTAATCTGCGTGTTAAGGCCGCTTGCCAAAACATTCACTTGTCTTATGATGACGAGGCAGCGTTACTGGCAAGCGATCTTCGCCTTACTCACGATGGTAATGGCCTGGTAATAAAGACTCAAAATACCAGATTGAAACTAGATGGCTCTCAGTGGGCAATTGGCGATATTAGTTGTCAGGGAATAAATGGAATTGAAAAGTTTGTTCTCGATCAAATTCGCCAAACGCTAATGGGGAATCCTGCGCAATTGGAGAAAGTAGTAGCTAATTTTCTCGATGTTGAAGGGGGCGCAGTTTTAAATCGACAAATAAGTTCGGGAATGTCTTCTCTTGGCGACTTAGGAAAGGTCTATAAGCTATCGACCACCACACGCCTTATATCGGTAAAGCAAACGGCTGAGCACTTAAACATGAAACTAGAAACCGATGTTCTTACCAGCGACACGGGTACATTCACAATTGCAGACGCTAATGAAGCCGATATAAAGACTTTGTCTATTCAGCTCCCCAAGGGTTTCAGTGAGTTCTTGGTTCATCAATCTATCAACGGACAATTTGCCGGTACGACTTTGTCTTCGAAAGATTTTCCTTCGTTGGACTCATTAACAAATTCACGGTTCCTACAGCTATTTTTCTGGCCGGGACTGATGGTGCTTCCTGTGGGTGTTGAACTCCAAGTTAAACCCGTTTTGCAGAAAACCGTATTGGAATTCAAACAAGTCTCAAATGATAAGCTAGCGGCATCTCTTAGCGGTTATGCCGGTTTTTGGATATCCCATGATATCCCTATGGTTTATTTGGGAAGTCCTTTTGGTGCTAGTGCCATTCTTTCGGCTAAGGGAATCGAGAAGGTAAGACTTAGCAATTTACGTTTGTACAATGAATGGAGTAAAGAGTTTGTCGAGAAATACAATCCAAGTAAGCGGATGGCGACCTCGTTCTTTACCACACAACTCCAGGATTTTCTCAAAGAGAAGATACAAACTGTTCGCTGGCCACAGCTAAACTTCGGCAAGGAAACGCTCTCAGTCCAATCGCTACAAGTTAGGGATGCAATTTTGGAGATCCAATATTAAAAATAGTGTACAAGTCCAAACGCTGTGCTGGAGTTGTTCCTATACAACGAATAGAAGGTACCATCGGGACCGCTGATGTGATAGCTGGTTAAAAATAAACTGTATCTGTCGTTGATAGCGTGAGTGTATTTGGCAGTCAAAAGCGATCCAAAAAAAGTCTCATCGTAAATAAAACCAAGTTGAAAAACCTTGGTTTCAGAAAAGGAAAATCGCAAACCTAAAAGATCGGCGTTGTAATAAATCATATTGATGGTTTGCAAATCATTTCTGTCGTCAGAGCGATGATTCCAGCCACGACTAATTTCGAAAATCCAAGTCAAATCAAATGCTGAAAAGTGAAAGGTTCGCTCTAGCTCTGAAACCCACCAATCCTCAAGATTCGAGTTTATAGATTGGCGACGACCAAAACTGCGCAACAACCAAGAGCCTAATTGTAGCGAGAGACCGAGGCCCACATTCTCGGCCTTTTTCCAACGATAGCGAAGGGTGATTGGGTTATCGAGTTGAATGATAAAAGGATCAATAGAAATAGGAGTACCGTTAAGGACGGGAGCTATATCTGGAGTTTGATTTAAACCGTTGTAGTAAAGAAGATAGAGATCGACACTACTAATCGTGGCCTTAATCAATGTGCCAATATTGTGATCGAGGGCTGCGTTATCAACTTGCTCATCACCTATTTCATACTCAACATTAGTTGGAAGCCTAAGCTCACTGGAGGTCGTTTTTATAGGAAAGCGATCCCCTCGCGGCCACCAGACATTTTTTTGCCCCGGCATGAGCGACTTTCTGTTTTGCGGGATATAGTAGATATCCCAAGTAAGTCCTCGCGCTAATTCTGACTCAAACTTAATTCCTGGTAACGACAACTTTTCACTATCCAAGGGATTTTTATAACGCTTCGGATGAATAACATCGAAAGGATTGAGAACATCGGTTCCCACATCTCTAACTTGATAAAGACCTAGAGTCCAAGTCGTGCGCGTTGTATCTCGACTATAATAAGCTTCCTTAAAATCGAAAAAAAAGGTTTCAGAGCTGTCTTTAGCAACAAAGTCGCCGATAGCTAAAGGCCGAAGCTTAAGAGTTGATCTTTTTGACCAACGCCAGACATTCTCATTGTCTATTCTTAACTCAACAGACTGAGAACTGACATTGGCAGCCTCTTGCCGATACGCCAAGCCTTGAAATGTGACTTGGGTCTTATTTTCTACAGCTAAAGCAAAAGTCATCAGAAAAAAAAACATGGAGAAATTATAGGTTTAAAGATAGTTGTCAGCAATAGTAAACTGGTATAGATCTCAATGCCGATATGCGCGCTTTAAAAAAATCTCATCTTTTATTGCTGGCAGGCCTTCTGTGTTTGGTTTTGGCCTATTCTCTATTTCGGGAAAAGAAAACCGAGCAGGATGTCGCTGCAGAAACTGAAATTACCGAGAATGAACCAGCCGCTGAACCATTGAATCCGACCCCTACGGCCACTGACAATTCCCCTAAACCGCCGCCCTCTGCAACAGTTGAATGTCCCAACGGTGAATCTGCAAAAACCCGAGCTGAAACTGCGCCTGCGCTCATCGAAGCAATAACCACCGCCATGCGGGCACGAAACAAAGAAAAATTAATCGAATATGCAAGTTGTCATCTGAGTATTGGAATGCCAACCTCCAACGATTATGCCGTCGCCTTCACCAGTCAAATAGCGGCAGAAATCATGAACACCGCTGCTAACTACTCTTGGCAAGAAAGTGGTGCTGATTGGGACAATGATGTCCAAAAAAGTTTCCTCTCGACTGGCACGACAGATAATCACACAATTGTTATTTCCCGCGATCCCGCCGACAACAAGTGGTATTGGTCGGGCTACATGACTTCCGATCCACAACTGTATAAAAGAATTTCTGAATCTGCCGTGCCGCAATCCACAGAACAACCTACCGATGAAGAGCCGATGGATGACAGTAATGGTATGAGCATCCCACCGCCACCCGTTGAAGGCGAAGAAAACTTCGACACTCAGGAATTTTAATTTTTCTTTTTTTGTTGATTGTGCATAAAGCGCATTTGCAAAAGTTCTACCGCCAGCGCAAAACCCATTGGTAAATAAATATAGGCCTTGGGAACATGACCGCCGAGACCTTCAATAGCTAGAGTAACGCCAATGGTAATCAAAAAAGACAAAGCCAATATTTTCAATGTCGTATGCTTTTGCACAAACGCTGCAATTTTTCCTGAAAACGCCAAAACTAAGACAAAAGAAACAATTACCGATGAATAGATGACCAACAAGTGGTCTGTTAAACCGACGGCCGTGATGACCGAGTCTATAGAAAACACAATATCTAACATGAGAATTTGCGAAACCGCGGCCGAAAATGTCATATGTGCTTTAGCCACTAAATGATCTTCACTTGTGGCCTCAACGACATGATGAATTTCCTTAACAGCCTTGTAGAGTAAAAAAGCACCGCCGGCAAGAAGTACAAAACTTTTATAACTAAGACTACCAATTACTGGCTCACTCATCTTAACCAAAAGGCTGGCACCCATTAATAATAAAAGGCGCGCTACGAGAGCCAAGCCCAACCCAAGCATTCGTACCTTTTTTCGTGACTCCGGCTCGACACGATCGGTAACGATAGAGATGAGGAGGATATTATCAATGCCAAGAACAAGTTCTAAGCCGACCAATAGAGCAAACGTTGCTAGTAGATTGTAATCCATTACAAAATGATATTGGAATTGCTGGGATTGTCAAACGTGGCGACTAGTTGCCAACTGGAGCTACAGAGGGCGCGACAGGAGGAGCTTCCACCGGAGTTTTACTTTTGTGGTCAGGACTAAAAATCAATGGGTATAACAAAATTGTAGCGCCAAAAACGATGATCATTAATATTGCGACTTTTACTAAAGTTTTATGTGACATAGTGAAGTTCGAATAACTATCAGCCAGAATTAAGTCATCAAAAAAAAATTTTGGAAGGCTAAGTACCGAATTGCTTCCCTACCTTCGAGGCGTTTCTCCACAAACTTTTCAACCTATTGAAAGTTTTACCGTCCATTTTTATTTTCCTATAAAATCTTTTCGCCGATTTTTAGATTAAAAACCTAACGACTTTTTACCATTAAATTTAGGATCTGCCCTTTTAAAGGAGGAACTTATGAAAGGTATTTTAATGGCAATCGCTCTTTTTTCTGCAACGGGCGCGACGGCGGGTGATCAATGTGAATCTGCTCAAGCTATGTGTTCTAGTTGGCGTTCTGAGGGGATGAAAAACTCGTGTCTCAAACAATATTGTGCGAACAGTTTGTTTAATACCGATAACGCCCTTGTTTCACATTGTGCAGGAGCCATTTGGTGTTACGTGATTCCTGAAAGGAGTTCATGCAACCAGGCAGGTATTAACGGCTGCTATTGGAAAGATTAATACTTTAAATTTGAAGGAGTAGTCGACAATGTCTTGGCTCAAAGTTAGATTGGCCGAGAAATGGACTACTCCCATGAACTCGAACTTAGTTTGAAATATCTGCGTTCAGAGACCGCACTTAAGTCTCTTAATGCAGATCCCTATTGGCCCAAGTGGAATTCGCCGTGGTGGCACATGCAACTTCTGCATGAAATGAATCTCTCTCGAGATATTCCTGAATCTGTGATTTCAACTTATATAGACTCTCTCAATAAGCTACCTCTAAAAATATTTCCCATTAATCCGGAGGATCTTCCAGAGAATGTTGATCCTTATCGCGAAACTCCCTGCCACTGCCAACTCGGGAATGTTTATCAAGTTTTAAGTTCCCGCGGCGTCGATGTTGACGGAGAACTTCCTTGGATTCGCCCGTGGTTTCTCCGTTACCAAATGGCAGACGGAGGACTAAATTGTGACAACGCTGCTTATTTGGCGAAAGATGAGATCGCAAGCTCAATGGTGGCATCGATTTCAGCTTTTGAGGCTATCTTGCTTTGCACTCATAGACCGTGGACTTCTGAAGAGATCGATTTTCTAAAAAAGGGCGCAGATTTTCTTATGAAACGAAAGCTCATGGAAGGATCACCAACAAGGCATAATGCTAATGAGCGCGTGAGTGCTGAGAAGTGGATGCTACTATGTTTTCCAAGATTTTACTTTTATGACGTGCTTCGCGGTTTAACCGCTCTAATGAACTGGGCTGAAAAAACTAAATCAACTATACCCTTTGACGTCGTAGAACCTGTCGTTACTGCCATCGGAAAAAGATTTAGTGACGGAAACCTTCGTAATGAGCGCCTGTCCTTTGCCGGAAACAAAACACTCGCTCAAGACGCGAATGGGAGCTGGCAGCGCGGGCAACCTGCAATCCTATTTCCGCTTTTAGAGAAAACAAGTAAGATAGGAGATGTATCACCGTTTTTATCGCAGCAATGGCGTGATACGAAATCTAGGCTTGCGACTTATTCAAAGCGACAGCAGCTTTAATGATTGCCTTCAAGGCCTTTGCATTGATTTTTTCCCCCTCTTTAATATCAATGGCGCGCCTCGTGTTACCTTCGAGAGAAGAATTAAAAATTTTGTCAGGATCTTTTAAAGATGCACCTTTCGCAAACGTGAGCTTCACTGCTTTTTTGTAAGTCTCTCCCGTGCAAATAATACCAGCGCAGGACCACACGGGAACTTCCCACTTCCATTCCTCAATAATTCCAGAATCCGCTTTGGTGATGATCGCACGAACTTCGCTGAGTACCTTGCCACGCCAGTCTTTGAGTTCCTTAATCCTGTTATCTATCAGTTGCGAGGGAGACTTTTGTTTTTTTGGCATTTTTTTCCTTTATCCGCGTAAATACTTGTCCAAACTCCAACGAAACTTCTTTAACGAAATAAACAAGCCACTACCCTCTCGAGTATCCCGACTTACTGACGCTCGTGAATTTGCCTGTCTTGCAAAGTCTAGTAGCTCTTCTAGCTTTCGCTCCAGCTTTAATCTATCATCGACCAGATAGTCGTGAAGAGCAAACCTTTCAAAGGTTATATCTTCACTTTTTAGAAATTCAGCTTTTGTTTCTTCTTTGAATCTCTTTGCCAGAGGTCCGTCCTTTCGCCACTGAGGTTCTGCAACAAATTTAAGTATGACCTTATTTTTTGGCAACCAATCAATCAGACCCAATTTATCGAGACGGCCCAAACAATGATCGACAAAATGATTGGAAAGCGAAAATTTCTTTTGAATATAAAGTGGTGTGTGACCTCTTAGTAAAAAGTCAAAGAACGCTAAAAACTCCGGCTTCTTAGCAAACTCCGCCTCCTGCTCAAGAGTATAATGTCGGCGACTGCTCCCCTCATCTGTCGCAGCGGCCAGTTCAACGAAACTTAAGCCCAAAACATCTGATAATTGCTTTAGATTATCCAACCTCACTGTTTTTCCTGCTAACCAACGCTTTAAGGTTGGAAGACTTACGTTAAGTTTCTTAGCGAGGATTGGTTGCGAATAACCTTTTGCCTTAGCTTGCCGTTTAACCACTGTCATAAGTTTTATTACAAACTCTTGAGATCTCATTATGATCCTATTGATATCATATTTTGATCTACCCGTAAATGACCTTGTTTCGTCCTACAGGAGGATTTATCAATACTCGCTGAAGGGATAAATTTTATCATGAAAGACATTTCCACACTTATATTCACACTTACCCTTGCCACCGCTCACGCAAAGGGATCGACGATTGTTTGCAGACAAGGACAAGCCTTTATTTACGATACGACTTGGGACACTGGTTGCGTTAATCCACCAGAACCATTTATAAAAGCGCTTACTTTGCAGAGCGAATCACCGAGCAAGGGGAAAATCGCCATTGAAATGGATTACACATTTCCAACAAAAGATCCTAATTGCGACAATCCACGAGGATCTCCACATTTTTTTTGGTTTCCACTGCCGGTAAAGCGAGGGATATGGGAAATCGCAATCGCTAAAAGAGGCGTGGTGACTTTCGATTTTAAGAACTGTCAGGAATAAGTCTACTTGATCGCACTCACGATGGCCCGAAGGTAATCTGGCATTTCGGGCCGTGGGTACCAAACTAATGCCAGCGGATCTTCCATCACCGCGCCACTATTAAAAGTCATAAGTGTTCCAGCATCGAGATAAGGTTTAGCTATCTCCTGGGTCAAAGTTCCAAAGCCTACTCCAGCCGAGAAAAGCTTTACGATCGCCTCATTGTTATTGGCGTACAGACGCGGTCTTTTAAGTTTCGCCAGGAGATTAAATTTCCGTAAGTAGTTCATTGAAGTAGGGTCGGTTTCATCAAAGTCGATAACTCTTTCATTCTCTAAAATATCTGTGAGTTTTCGGCCTTTCCATTTTGGCGAACCAACTAGTATGTACTTTTCAGATTTTAAGACCTTACTATCTAATTCATTGGGAACCTGTTCTGGAGGAACAATGGCCAACTCTGCTTTTCCGGATCGAATGAGCTGTAAACGATCTTCTTCATCGCTAATAATAAAGTTAAAATAAAGACTGGGCCATTCACTAAAAAGATGAATGCAGGAACTAACAACTCTCGCAGTCATAACGCTTGTCGGACCAACGATCGACAAATAGGTCGGTTGCTCTCTGCCCGCTCCCGAAATCTGACTTAAGGTCTGACCTTCGAGATCAACGGCGCCTCTGCAGTAGCGAAGCAGTGCCTCACCTTCGCGAGTTAACTTCATGCCCTTTCTACTGCGAAGAAATAGCGTTGTCTGCAGATCACTCTCGAGCGCACGTATTCGTTGGGTCACACCTGTCTGGGTGAGGTTAACTTGTTTGGCGGCCCCATGAACGGTGCTTTGTTCCACAACCGCAATAAAAGCCTGAAGGTTATGACTTAGTAATCTCATTTAAAATCATCAATATAGTATAATGATGATGTTTTCAACAAATAGATTTGGAGCTAAATTGCAATAGCGCAGGCGCAAATCACCAAAAGTAAACTAAGCACCCTTGAGCTATCTAGCTTTTCTTTAAAGAAAAAGGCGCTACCAAGAGCTGCGGCAGGAAAAGCGAGGTTGCGTATTAGAACGACTATGGCTGTTTTCTCTGAGGCAAGGGAAACACCATAAGTGTAGGCAGCCAATCCCCAGGTTAGGCCGAGAGCTAACACCCACAGAAAGGTGGAAAATTTGACATCCCCCCATTTTTTAGCGACTAGTCGGTGGCGACCAGACACAGCAAGAGTTAGCACCACAACGGGAAACAGAACCGTCTTATCTAGGACAAAAAAAGATAAGGGATTGAGTGAATGCACCAATATCCATCGATCGATGATAACAACCAGAGATAATAAAAGCGCTGGCACCAACACAAATTTGACAACATCTCTACTCTTTCCTTCCTCTAAACGCGCCGGAATCAGCAGAGCAATAGCAATTAAAAGAATTGCGAACCATTGTTTGGCGAGCAAGTGTTCCCCTAAAAAGGTCAACGAGAGCACACTGACTATTACTGGTTGACTCGCAGCTAATAGCGCCCCTTGGAATCCTCCCAAATAAGAAAAGCCGCGAAAGCGTAAATAAAAAGCGAAGCCGTAGAGAGCGTTTTTTAAAATCATAAGACTCATTACAAGTGGCGTGAGTTCTTGCCAAAAATTTACGCCCGTCACAAGCGCGACAATAAACGCGGGAAGTAAGCTAAGTAAAGTTATCTCACCCGCCGAGAGACTTCGTGATCTAAGCGCTTGCGTACCCAAAAGTGAGTTAGAAGTATTTCCCATTGCCGATATGAAAGCGTATAAAATTGCATCCATTTGCTAATCTCCTTTACGCTACAAAAACTCGTTCTTGGCCCTTAACTTGAGTTGCAGGTGAAGCGATAGGAAACACGCACTGTAATGGCAAGTCAACAAAGCTAGCAAAACATCCATCGATATGAATTCCCAAATGTTTCAATTGCAAAGAAAGATAAGGAACACCTATTTTCAACAACGGATCTTTGGGTTCATAAAAATGCGGAAGTATCATCGCTAGATCGCCAGAGCGGAAAGACTTATTGGCGCCAGATCCATCATCGACAATCCTGCCAATACCCTCATGCCCCAAAACAAACGCGTCACTGATATTTGCGTTTTTGCTGCCATCGAGAACACGACGATCAGTATTGCAAATACTAAAACGCAGGACTTGCAGCCGTACGAATCCCTCGGCGAGCTTAGGCAGTTCTTTTTGCGCGCGAACCGTGGCAACGTAACCGTTGGAAATTTTTTTGGGAGAAACTTGTAATGCCCTATCTTGATGGCGCACGCGAAAAACAACCTTAAGCTCATTGAGGTACTCACTGTCTCTCTTTAAAAAAGTAGAAATCACCGGTTCAGAGTAAAGTTTTATTTTGCCGTCTTGTTTTAGCAAAAGATTGGAGTCGATTCCAGATACAATAGCCGTTTGAACCTTCGCGTAGGTTCGGGGATTTTCTCGCAGAGATTGAATAGCTCTATGAATATCGGGTCTACTATAACCCGAAGATCCAACAAGACGAACGCCGTTACGCAAAACTCTAATTTCCTCATTGCGATGAACCCTCTCAATATCGACGCTTTCAAATTCAATTTTCTCCTGATGATTAAGACCGGAGAAGTGAATGACAACTCCATTTTCCTTAGTCGCGGCAATGGCGGTCAGGTTGGCAATTGGTTCACTTGTCGCAACAATCACGAGATCAAATTTT
>CAYPZY010000014.1:0-18541 GCA_964415155.1 uncultured Bdellovibrionales bacterium | reverse complement strand
AAATGAGAAAGATTGAGCTTAACCAAGATCTATCCAGACATAAGCTGGCGCTACAGAATATGCAAAGACGATTACGTGTTATGCTTGGTTTTTCAGACAACGTGGAAATCGCAACTGCAAGTTTTGTAGATCATAGTCACGATGATAGGTTGCTCGATGTTGGCTACCAAGTAGAAACGCATCCCAGGCTCACGGGAATTCGTTTGCGCTCGGAAGAATCCTTACTCAAAAGTTCTCAGTTTTCGAGATGGTGGACTCCCTCCTTGGATCTTTATGCGGAGTACGGTCTCTACACATTCCGTGAGCGCGAGGTTGAACCAGATTCAGAAAGAATGGAGTCGGTACTAGGACTAAGACTGACTTTTCAAGTCTTTGATAAACTTAGGAACCATAAAGAATCGGCCCAAAAAAAGTTGGAGGCGTTGGGACTGCAGTCGCAGCATCAACAATCTTTGAAGGAACTACAGGCAGACGTTGAAAGTGCCAAGGCTGAATTAAAATTAAACCACGATCTAATCCACGAATCTGAAGACGCCTTAAAGTTAGCTAAGACTTATTTATCGCGAACCTTGGATGAATATCGGCGAGGAGTTAAAAACTCTCCCGATGTTCTTTCTGCCACAACTCGCAATTTAGAAATGAAGAGACGTTTTGCAGAACTACGACGAGATTACCAGGTCGCAAGGACGGAGCTATTAAGCGTTTTAGGAAAGTAGTTGGATCACCCGACTAGGCAGACGATTACTTCGAAGAGCCCTGTCGTATCGACTTACCTGTCACGCCCTCAACGGAATTTTCTAACGGCGTTTTACTTAAGCCGGTGTATAGTCCAGGAGCCTCTTTGCACTGTTTAACCAGTGTGGCAATGCTTTCTTCGATTGTCGCCTTGGCTTTTTCCAAGGTGGCGTTAACATCGCCATCTTTTCTCTCGATAAGTTCTTTTTTGAGAGCGTCGTAAAGTTTCCCGCGAGGATAGACTTTGCCAGCTACTCTGACCTCACCGTTGTAGGAGTTGTAGGAGATGACTTCGTTGCTGGAGGTTTCTCCGGCAGCGCCACCACTAATTGAAAATGATCCATCCGTTTCACACTGAAGCGTGGAGCTTTCCCAGTACGGTATAATCATGAAAGTTAAACCTGCGATAAGGGAGCTAACGGCACCCGCGGTGGCAACGACAGCCCAGGGAATTAGTGGACCTAATGCCTCTGCTTTGGGAAACAAAGTCAATGAAGAGGTTTTTTGCTCTCCTAGAGTTTTTTGAACCATCGCTGCTGTCGCCATTAGATCTAGCGGTGAAGCTAAATTTATTTCACGACCATTGAGCAAGAATTTATAAAATATGCCCGTAGCCTCAAGCTTATAGTTTTTATTTTCGCTGACAAATTCTATCCCATTTTGAGTTGTCAGAAGCTTCGGCGCAGGAATATTTTTAGCGGCTTCACGGAGGCTGTTAAAACCATTTTGCCTGTGCAAATTGGATTTATCCAAAAGGTCTACCATGTTTTTTGCGCGTGAAGCTCTTGTCGCGAACTCATGTAACTCGCGTCGTTGTAGCGAAATGATCGGCTCTTTTGAGGAGGTGGCGCTTCCTGAGACACTAACTAGCAGTAAGAAACATAAAATGGACAGACGCATGTAGTATCAATTTTAAAATGCCGACAGGCCACTAGCAACTGGACAAAATGCCAGGTATTCTAAAGTAGCGGATCTTTCGGATCGACCTGGTCCCTCCATTGGCAGATCTCGAATGGAGACGTAGTCGTGGCTAAAAAATCGGAGGCAACTATGAATAAAACTAGTCATCTGGTAAAACTGATAATTTTAATTTCATGGTTTGTGAATATTGCAAATGCAGATATTCCAGCTAACACTATTTTTCTCGATGAAGGTGATTCGGTTGCAAAGTGGACCGGAATAAGTGTTTCTTATCTTCGCCCGATAAAAGGCAAGGTCGGTGCGATTTGGCGAGGCGCAGACGGTCTTTCAGGAGCATCGGCAGAACTTAATCTTTCCGCAGCTCAAGAAAATTTTTCGGGATACAAGACCTTACGATTTTGGGCCTACTCGGCGGCTGCCACCAACAAACAAATTTTAGTGACTCTTACATCCCCTGGAATCAATGGCAACGGTGATTATTATTACCACTATATGGCTGTTGATTGGGTGGGTTGGAATTTTGTCAATATACCATTTACAACCTTTCGCGTGTCCCGCAAGCCAACGGGATTTCATAAAATCACAAAAATTGGAATTCATGCCAGAGGTTGGGCGCCACTCACACCAAAACCTGGAACACAATTAACATTTGATCGCATCGCACTTAGTAAGAGTGAAACTTTTCCCGATGCTTCAGCGCAACTTCCGGCAATGACCGTTTTCAATGCTCTCGGCGAGTTCGCTGCTCCTAACGGTCCCGCCCTTCCACAATTCGAAAGTAAGCTGGGGTTTAAATGTATTCGCCTGGCTCTTCCAGGAAATCGCTACGACATAGTTAAAAGATCTTTCGGTGCGCAACTGGCTGCAAATCAGATTCAACAAAACGAAATTATGGCATTGGCAAGAGATCTTGCGAAATATAATCCAAATTGTATTATTGCTTTAGATTTGGAACATTGGAAATTAAGTGGTGCTAAAACCCAAGCTGAATCTTTAGAGGTCGCAAACAATATTCGTATGTTGGGAGTAATCTTGGATTGGATGCATGCCGCAACTCCATCTCTCAAGTTGGGTTACTATGGACTAAATCCTCTCAGAGATTATTGGCGAGCCATACGCGGACCCAATGATGCTGATTACAAAGCTTGGCAAGTGGAGAACAATGCGCTGGCCTCGGTGGCGGCAAAATCTGATGTTCTCTTTCCCTCGGTTTACACTTTTTATAATGATCCTAAAGGTTGGTCGATTTATGCTATGGCCAACATTTCTGAGGCGCGAAGATTTAATCGCCCTATCTACCCATTTATTTGGCCAACTTATCATGATTCAACACCACTTAGAGGCACTCGCATTGACGGCGACTTCTGGAAATTCCAACTGGAAACCCTACAAAGTCAAAATGTCGCGGGAGTTGTTATGTGGGATTGGGCAGTCGGTGCTAATGGCCAGAAGATGTACTGGAATCCTCTTGAGCCGTGGTGGATGGCGACGCTGGGGTTTTTGTTTCCCTGATAAACTGGCGTACTTAATTGTTGTTTTTTTCGAGATAAGCCTAGGTATATCAACAAGATAGATCAAAAAGAGGTCGATCTTGAAGAAAGATGGACATAACCATTTAAAATTACAAGAAATTTAGGGTTTCTATCAACAATTAAGTAGCCCAGTTTATCAGGAGAACACTCCGCTCAGCAGCGTGCTTCTTCCGTTAAATGAACTTCCACTGACACCCATGGCTTTCATTATTGTGTAGTAAAGATTGCCGATGTCGGTGTTTTGCGCGAAACGTTGGTGACGTCCTTGATTGAGTCCGAAGGCTTTGCCACCAGCTAATAAGGTTGGAAGATTATGAGTGCCATGGAGGCCACTGTGATTGTGACAGGCGCCAACTAAGACGAGAGTGTTATCGAGCGGTGAGAAACCATTCGGTTCCAAAGGCATGCTATTTAATTTTTCGAGAAGCCGCTGACTCACACAGGTATTCATTTGCGAATAGGCGATATGCTGTTCCACTTCTAAATAATTCGAAGGTACATCGACGTGAGCGATTTCAAAGTGAATGTCCGTGGTATCGCGGCTAAACGCCACTTTATTGCCATTGATACCAACATAGTTTGAGAGAAATTTTACTCGTTGTGAGTAACCTAAGTCGACGTAGGCCTCCATGTCAGTCATCAGTGTCGCCACTGGCATTTTGCCTGTCGCTACCGCAAGGGCAATCACGTCTGCCATTAGAAACACAGTTGTTACCCAATCCAAGGCGCCTCCATCGTAAGGGCGAATACCTGTCGGTGCCGGAGGACAGGTCTGAGCTGTGCTGGAGAGGCGAACTTCTAAATCGCGAATATGTTGAAAATAAGATTGAAGCCGCACTTTATCCTCGGGACTTGCTTTCTTTTGTAGTTTGGTAATGCCGTTCATTACGAAATCGAGAACGCTTTTCTGTCCCGTACTTATTTTAGGTGCAGAAGCATTGCAGACACTGAATAGATTGTTAAATGCTTTCATAGGATCTGTAACTTTGGGAACGAGGGTGCTGCCACCGCTTGCAAGTTTTGAATTGTAGGAAATATATCCGCCGTGCCCGCCGGTTGCTCCTTCACTATAGTTCTTGCCGTTTGGACTCAGTACCAAACTTGAACCGGGACTAATTCCTAGAAAGTTGGCAATGACTTGGTCGAGCGAATCGGGAGGAGTGTTGTTGGCGGCGGTCATGCTTTTACCGTCAGCTGTAAGATTGGTTTGCACCATCTGTCTTGTCGAGTCCCACGCGGAAGTCAACCAGGCAGTGGTCGCACCCGAATGGTTAACCAGTGTATTAATGGCATCGCCCGGTAAAGTTCCTAAACCAGAAAGAATCGAAATTTTTGATTTTAGATTTTCAAGTGGTGCGAGGACCGGCGGAAGTGGAGCAACGAATGGCCCCGTTGCTCTGGGAACCCATACGCCCATACCTTCATTGTCCCACGGAGCTGCGTTGTAATATCTCTCGGGACTATTTTTTGAACCATCATAACCGTAACCGTAAACGCCTAGATTATTAAAAACCGCAACAAAACGTGGTGAGGCGGTGGCGGCTTCAGCTTCCATGATATCTAGCTGTGGTAACATGAGAGAGACGCCAACTCCACCTATCCCTTTTAAAAAAGTGCGTCTAGGGATTTTCCAAGATTTGTTCATTCAGCCCCCAATTTAGTAAGAAACTTTTCGTTTCCTAAAATTGCTTTGTAAAACAATGTCCACAACCACGTCTGAGAATTTTTTATCAACTCGCGCTGCATCTTTTGCGATGGACTCTATTCCACAGCGATCCGTATAGGTCGTCATATCTCGGCCCTGCGCAAAACTGGCAAATTTTCCGACGAAGCAGCGGGGAAATCGTTGATCCATATTCAGATAATCAGTGAGACTAGAGTAATCGTTAAATTTTTCACCAGTGGGGAGTTCTCCCGAAGAGTCAACCGCGGCGCCGTTTTGATATTTGCTGCGAAAAAAACCCATTGAATCGAAATTTTCGAAAGTGAGACCGATGGGATCCATGACTTGATGGCAGGCATAGCAGGTTGTGCCCATGGATCTATGTGTCGCCATTCGCTGACGAATTAGCGATTCATCGCGAAGGTTACCGTTATTCGAAGGTTCTAAAGGAACGTTTTCTGGCGGAGAACCCGGAGCTGCGCAAAGAATTTTGTCCATAACCCATTTTCCACGGCGGACTGGAGAAGTATGATCGGCTACTGAGTTCATAGACAAAATCGCCGGTTGTGACATGATTCCGCGACGAGAAGAATCTAAATCTACCCGTTGAAAACTTGTTGAAGTTATACCATTCACTTCATAGATCGAGGCGACATTTCGATCCATATAAGTATAGCGGGCGCCAATGATGTCCATGACGCTTTGATCCTGGGAAAAAATGCCATTTAAAAAAATGATTGTCTCGTTTTGCATTGAATTTTTCATGTTGTCGTTCCAATTGGGAAATCGACTCGTATCAAGCTGCGTTTGTTCAAATTTTTCAAGACCACTCCATTGATATCCAAAGGTCTGTGCGATATAGGATGCTTTTGGATCGGCAAGCATTCTTTTAGTTTGTGCGATTAAATTGGTGGTTTCATTGAGTTGGCCGCTCGCAGCCAAAGAGTTTAGGGTTTCATCGGGAATGGAGCCCCAAATAAAAAAGGAAAGTCTACTGGCCAGTTCATAGTCGGTGAGTGAGGTTTCAGGAACTCTGGCGGTTGGAAGTTCATAGATTCGAAAAATAAATTGTGGAGACAACAAAATGCCCATTACCGCAAGTTTTAGTCCTTCATTGATAACGGGACTATTCGCAGACTTGTAGAGGGCAAAGACATCGTTAAACTCTTCGGCTGTAGCAGGCCGGCGGTAAGCTCGACGTAGCAAATCGGTAATTATATCTCTGGCGCAAGCATCCCCCGAATTGCATTTAGACAAAAGCGGATTAGGATTTTTTGAAAAGAGAACGGTGACAACGGCGTTGGCTCCATCATAAAAGTCGCTGACTATACTAGGAGATAAGTTTTGTGCTGCCGCTTCTGTAGTAAATCCCGCCGTACCAAGTGAAGGACTAGAGAAGTTTTTTGAAAAATTGTCGTTGAGACCAAAAAGATCTCTGATCACATTGTTGTATTCTAATTTGGTGAGACGTTGTGCTGCTAGGCTGGTTGACGGAGAGCATTTTTCGCTCTGAAAAGACGACGCCGAAAACATATCGGACTTAAGAGATTTAAAGCTATTGCAAGATTGAAAGCCAAGGATCAAAATGAAGACGAGCAAAAATCCCAACTTTTTAATGTGGACCCCCAATTACCGAACAGTGCGCTTATATTATTAGTTTAAATGAATGGGTTATAAAAATCCACAAATGAGCGTCTCGCGTCTCAAGTTGAAACGAAAAAAACTTTTTAAGAATGGGTTACAGCTAGATAGCCCAGTTTAAGATTTCAGCCGCGACTGTCTTAGGATCCTCAAGCTGCGGGAAGTGCCCGACGTTAGGGATCGGAGCGACAATTGCGTTAGGATTTTGCCTGACAACTTCTTCGATCATATGAGCACCGGAAATGGGATCTTTTAGTCCCCAAATAAACTTCTTAGGAATCGTGTCGTCGCTGACGAGTGGCTCCCATTGGTCGCGACTTTCTTGGCGATCCGAGATGTAGTGGATAAGCTTGTAGTAGTTTCGCAAGCCATTTCTATTTTTAATCGACTTCCACATTTCCTCTAATTCAGTTTCTTCAAGTTGAATTCCGAGACTAGATCGCAACTGCTTGTTAAACATATCGTAAGTAATGAATTTGTTAAAAACAGCGCCGAGATAGGGCAGCATTAGGAGTTTCTGCGATATTAACGGTTTGTGAAGGTCGGTAAATAGCCCGCCATTTAAAAAGACTGTGCTTTTGATTTTTGTGGAAAGAGCTTTGTTCGTTGATCGATATAGTAATTCCAATAAGACTGTAGCGCCAAAATCATGGGCCACAACAGAAGTTGAGTCTACCCCAAGAGCTTCCCAAAGATTTTTGACGAGGTCGGCTCGTTCAGAAGTTGAGTAATTATAACTTGTCGGTTTGGAGGAATCGCCGAACCCAATAAAATCAAAAACTAACACTGTGAAATGTTCTGAAAGGTGCGGCAGAATCTTTGCCCAATCCAGAGAGCTTGTGGGAAAACCGTGGATGAGAGTTAACCATGGTCCTTTGCCCACAACGCGATAAGAAACCTCTAAGCCACCGATGGTAATTCTTGTGTTCTCACTCTTCCACTTTTCAAAGGTGAGGGTAGCACTGTTGCTGGTATCGCAAAAGACGGTTGAAAGAAGAAGAATTTTTAAAAATCTCATGTCGGCCTCTCTGTTAAAGGAGCGAGTTAAGCGTTTCTAACTAGGGCATTTTGATTTAATTGAAAGATCCGTGCCAGCACGACGGCTATAGGGTGCGGGAAGGGCGTCAAATGAGTGTCGAATTTACATGCCAGAGTGACAATTTGGTTTGGGTTTTTACTATTTTAGTAGTCTTTCTTTTCACGGTTCCCAGCCAAATAAATCAAAATTCATTTGGTAAACTTTTTCTGGCTTCGACTTTAAGACTTTTTCCTCAGCGGTTTTAAGAAATTCAAGAAATCTTTCCTTAAGATCTGACAATGTGTCCTCGTCAGAGGTAAGTAAAACCGAAAAACAATATTTTTTTTCGGTGGGTAAGCGCATAAGTTGATCCATTGTTTTGGCACGAATCAAAGTATGATAGACTTTATATAAAGGTGAAGTCGGAGACAAATGCGTGTGTCCCTTTAAAACTCGATAAACACCGGGTTGAGTTTTTTTGACAAAACCGATCTTCTCCAAAAGCCTAACGGATGTCTCTAATTTTTCGCGATCGATACCTAGGATAGGACAAATTTCATTGGGATTATTGGCGAATTTTGGAATGATGAGAAAAGCGTGAATAAGTTGAGCTACGGGGTCGAGGTAAAAATCGGCCGTATCACTTTCTGTGTTTATGATGTCTGCATCTGATCGAGCAGCAGGTCGTTGCTTTTCTATTTGGATTTTAGATATTTTTTCTTTGAGTAGTTTTTTACGTTTGGCAATTACACATCGATCATATTCGAGCAATAGTTGAACATATTCAGTTTCTTCGGCATTGAATCCCAAAAACTCACAAGCCAAATAAATCTGATCAGAGTTAAAATTTGCCTCCGCTAAAAGAACTTTTGAAATCAGTGTTTTTTGCGTTCCAATCGCAATGGCCAGCGAATTGAAATTAATCTGTGAGTTGAATTTTTTTCTACTTAGTATCTCATTTCTAAATAATTTTTTATATGATAAATAACTAAAAATACTCATTTTTTGTCAGTCAGTTTCCTAAAATTCAACTTTTTAAAAGAAGTATAATTTAAATTAATCGACACATCAAGTCTAAAAAATTATTATACGCCTCTAACAAGATTCATTCCGAAGGAGGAAATATGAAATTATTAAAGGTAATATTTATTCTAAACACTGGGTATTTAAGCTCTTCAAGCGCAATAACCCTAAAATGCGACGCAAATTTATACAGGCAGCAGTGGACTTCAATTTTGGTTCAGCAACCTTCGATGGGGGGGCCTGAAAAATTTACCCTGTACAACGAACACAAACTTGGAGCTAGCTACAGCCCGGGATTAGGGGGTGAAAGTCAGGATACTTTGTTTATGCGAATGGATGCGAGAGAGTTTCGTATTAGTGCTCCCTCAAAGACATCCCACTATCAAGTTACCGACGACGATGGCACTGAGTTTAGTTGTCGTTTTGAGGAAGACACAAAGCTGTCAGATGTGTCTTTACAAAAATAACAATAAGCGTTAAGATATCGATCTGAGTTGGTTTTATGAAATTTAAAGCGAATCTACATTGTCTCATAGTTATCATCGTTAGTTTTTCTTCGACAACATTTGCTGGTGGTTGGAACGGTGGTGGCGACGACCGCCCTTGGGAGGCTGATGCGGCCTGGTATCTCACTCGTAAGGGCGTACCAGCCACTATAAGGTATTGTCTTGAGGTTGCTCCGCAGTTCCCACTTTCCGAAGCCAATGTAAGCGAGCTGGTTGCGAATAGTTTCAGGCGTTGGTTCTCTTATATAAGTGAACGCGGGATTAACGACTCGATTTTACGCCGGGGAAATCTTTTGGTTACTGAGGCGAGAAAAATTGCTGGTTGCGATGGTTCACAAGATTTAAAGATGTCCTTCGGTACAACTTCAGCGTCAATTGAACATGAAAAAGCCCGTTATCATGATCCAATCGGGTTCGCTGTGAGCGGTAAGCCAACACGCCCGCACACGAACCCACTTGGCAATTGGTATGGCAATGGATTCATCTGGATATCCTCTGACAGGGTAGGCATTAAAAAGTTGGACGAGTACTATTCGCTTGAGACAGAAATTATAATCATGCATGAGCTCGGACACATATTTGGTAACGGTTATGTGAGTGGTACGATTATGGATCAAAACATTGGTCGCTTTCTCACTGTTTTGCGCAACAACGGCTACTATAGATACTCTAGCGACGAGAAAGACCTGAAAGTTCTCAAACGTTTAAGAGAGATTGATGGTAGCAGAGACCTGGCAATGTGTTTATCGAGCTGTAGAAGTCAGACCTTTAGGGACGTTGTCATCTACGATCGACGCGAAAAACTCGCAAAGATTTTTGGCGTGAAGGTTAGTGATATTCCCGAAGCTGACACGCTAACAATTGATGGTGATCCCAGCGAGAACGTGACAATCACACTTAAATCCGCCACGAAAATGTTGAAACTAGATTTAGGAAAACCCCAAAACGTCATTCATGTTCCACTGCAAACCAATGTTTTTCGGATCATGGGATATAATGGGTCGGCCGTTCGAAATAATGACGACTCTTCTTATCAGGTTGCTCGAATTTTATTTTTTCAAAAAGAACTTGATGGGCGAAGAATCTCGCTGGAAATTTCTCAGAATGTCGTTCAGCATTTTAGGATGAGTTTTTCGCTGGGTGATGTCGATGCTGGTTTTGTTCTCATCGCATCCGATGAGCCAGACTATCGATCCTTCTAGATTTAAGTAATTTTTTTAAGCCTTTCGTAACCCTCGTTTGACCCGAGGGCGTCCCGCTACTTATAATTTTCCTATGAGATTTTTATTTTTAATCCTGGTTTGTGTTTTGAGTTCGTGTTCTCCTCTGCAAAAAAAGGGCGGTCATTCTGCGGCTCGCGAAATTCCGACACGAGTTGCAATTGAACTCCAAACGGACAATAGCATTTTATTAACTTACTCCTTTGCTTCGCCAATAGCAGGATTTAAGTTTTTGCGCGATTATAGTAAATATCGCGAGGAAAATTGGAAGTCATCAGATGTTGATATTACTGTTGCTAGCAACAAACATGGCTTGGAAGTGGTAAAGAGTAAAACTGGCAAGTTGTTTTCCACGGCGTCTTTTCGCGTTTATCCATTGAAGGAACTATTGGATACAGATTATACACCATTGATACCATTTTCTAATGGCGAAGTTCTACTTTACCCCCAGCAATTCGCGATTGTTCCTCTCGCTAGTCTCGATGGCTTCGACGACTGGAAACCTTTGGAAGAGTTTAAACTTCCACCATTGCAAAACATTATAGTTTCAGCCAAGCGGTTTAAGCAGGGAATATTTGATGGTGAAAAGCAGAACCTTCCTCACGATACTACTTATTTAATGAGAGAAGAAACTGATGGTCCCTATATTTATATCGGCGATCACTTATCGTCAGTGGACAAAAGGTTTATTACTCTGGTAGACCCCAACGTCCCTGCGTGGGTGAGATCCTCTATTTCTAGAGAATTCCCCCGCGCAATGACGTTGCTAGAAAAGAAATTTTCCTTGGCGCCGCCAAGAGTTCCTAATCTGTTTGTAACCCAACTTACTTTTGAACTGGACAAAAAATCTAAGATCAGAGGCGACGCAAGCGGTGCTCCAAGGACAAAACCGATAGCACTTATGCTGAGAGGCGGTGGTTGGGAGAAGTCAAATACTGAAAGAAAAGAAGATTTGCATCGTCTGATTGTGCATGAACCAATTCATATCTGGAATTCACCTAAGGTTACAGACTTCGCTCCTATCGCCTGGTTATACGAGGGCGGCGCCGAAGCGCTAAGAGTAAGAATTGAATTGGAATTAAAAATTAGATCCGCGAAGGAGTATATAGAGAATCACAATGCAAATGCAAGACGATGCGTTGAAAAATATGTACCGCCTCTTACCTTAGACAAAATGAAAGTCATGCCGGAATACAATCTAGTATACTACTGTGGTTTCATGATAGGTCTAGTTACCGAACAGATACTTAGTGATAAAGATTATTTTAAGTTTTGGGCCGAACTGTTGCGACGAGCGCGCACGAAGCAGATGGTGTACGGTAAGGAAGATTTTTTTAAGTTACTAAATGAAAATAGTGAGCGGAAAGATGTTATTTTAAAAATTCGCGATTTTATTGAAAGACCGCAGGTCGATCGACGACAAGAGCTTATAGAGCTGCTAAAAATCGCGGGTGTACCGGCAATTGATGAGGGTAACCTGCAATTTGCAGTTCCCTTAGCAAAGTAGTTTAAGAGGCTTTGCGAAAAACGGTACTCACGATTCGCTCGATATTTCTCTCAGCTAGCGCGGTTATCGTCAATGCTGGGTTGACACCGATGTAGGGTGGTAGGAGTGCCCCATCGGTGACAAATAGATTCTTGTGGTTTTTCAATTCACCAACATCATTTGTGGCTTGGTTAAGAGCGCATCCTCCCAGTAAGTGGTAAGCTGGCTGAGTTGTAAACGCCTTATTGTTTCCAAAGAGCGACTTGTTGTATTTCGTGAAATTATATTTGTTAACTCGATCAAATATGTGTTTCACTTTTCGCACTATGGCCTGGTCTTGTTCTTGGGCCCACGTCAATTTTATTGCATCAGAGGCAGTATCAAAAGAGAGGTTGGTTTTAGCATCGGCATTTGTCATTGCCACACTCCAATTGATCCAGTGGGGAATAGGAGCGGGTAGAGGTAAGTGCATGGTAAATACCTCGTCGTGGTCCTGATCAATACAACGAGCTGCTCCTGCGGGAATTGTTGATTGCCACAGGCCACTTGGGTCAAACGCCGTATTGTACCTAGCAACAAACGCCTCTGAATTATTTCCCCAATTTGTACCGACTTCATTTGGCAGTAGCGGTAAATGATTTTTTTGTTTTGACCTTAAGAGAATTTCGCTTGTTCCTAAACTTCCAGCTCCTAAAAAGAGATAAGTGCATTCGATAGTCCCTGAATTCAAGATATTTCCAGATGTCTCATCACGCTGAACGTATTCCAAAAGGTAGTTTCCGTTATTAAGCGCAATAATACTTTTGACTTCAGTCAGCGGAGCCAGTCGAACGAGTCCGGTGGCAAATGCCTTCGCTAAATAAGTTTTATCAAGACTCTTTTTACCAAAGTTGTTGCCAAAGCCGGCCTCGCTATCAAGTGCTGACTTTGGCACTTCATCGAGTGCCTCTTTTTCCATGTAAGTGAAATCGTAACCTGAGGGAATGAGAGTAGGATCGTACCCCGCTTTTTTAAACTGTTTGCTGGCGATTCGTGAATAGCGGTAATATTTGGAGTTGCTAAAAAATTCGGGTGAGACCAAATTCGCTTCTAACATTTTTTCAGCGAGAGGATAGTAGTGATTATAAAAGTGACTCACTTCGCCTGAAGGTAAGATCTTTTGTAGATTGCCCTGATTGGCCCGAATAAGCATAGCCATATTAACGAGAGAGCCACCGCCAACGCCTCTTCCCATATAAGCATCGAGACCCGAAAATTTGATCACATCAAGAATTCCGGTCCCCTTCGCAGTTTTTTGTTCGGCAGGAAGACCGTAAAAAGACTTAATCGGCCCTGATGTTTCAGTATCTAGCCACATCGAGCGTTCATCTGGAGAATTTGGATTGGAAAAAATTTTTCCATCGTTTCCTTTTTTATTCCACAGTCGGCCCATCTCTATCACCAACGAAGGAATTCCCGCTTCGGCCAATCTTAAGGCAGTGACCGAAGACCCATAACCCGAACCAATAATAAGTACCTTGGCATAAGTTTCATTTTTTAATTCGACTATTTCTGGATCGAAATCTGACGAGGGCTCCGCGAATTGTTGTGCAGCTGCTTTCGCTGAAGATAGAACGTTATATCCAAGAGTTGCCGCTCCAATTTGTTTCAAAAAAACACGTCTTTTTTTATCCATGCTAAGCTATCGGAGTGGGCAAGGTGGGGCTTTAATTATTAAAAACGAGCGAACCTACTCGCTTTGAGAGAGTACCATCTGTCCTGAAATGAGCGGAGTGGATACGAATTTCTAGTGCGTTAACAGGTATCTTTAAACGCAACAATAATTTGTGACGTCAGTGTCGGAACAATTTATGCAATATTTTTTATCAAGATATTTAAGTTTCATATGGAGGATTTAATGCAGTCATTTCTTGCTTTCATTGGCAATTTGTTAATCACTTTTACAATTTTCGGCGTGAGCGTTTCCAATGCATCACCTTCGCCTAAATCATGTTGTCTTACCGATATGGTGCAAGCGTACGGCATTGATTCCGACCCAACAAAACTAGACTCTTTTGAATATAGTCAATTTCTACTTGAAGCCCAGAAGACTTGTGAAGGCTCTACGGCCAAACCGCGGTTGGTCGCCAATGGCTTTTGTCATGCTCGTGAATGGAAGCATGCGCTTTACTGTTGGAAACAAGATTCCTCATTCGATTGCAACTATAATTATGGTGACGTCTGTTACTGGCAGGCTTACAAGAGTTCGTTATTTTGGTTCAATTGATGAAGAAGCCAAAATTCTAAATGTTATTGGGGGTTCTATCGGGGGTTCCTTTGATTTTCTTTGTGATATATTTTCGTAAAGAGCATTTTAGCAAACATTCATCGCCGTAGTCGGCAAGATTCAGTGGCGGCATTTAGGCCGTATATGAGCTTGAGTATCCAAAAGTTAGACAGCCATTTGTCAGTCCTCGCAAAGGTCTAATCTCTTTAAATAACTAGAATAACAGAAAATTTCTTGTTGAAGTTTATGGCACTTCGCTTGCTCTATCCTTTCACGGACCAAAATATTTTAATCGGAGGATTATAAAATGAAGAAACCAGTCTCTCTATTAGTAGTAAGCATCATGATGGCTCAATCAGCTGTCTATGCGCAAACAACGTCAACAAATGTGATCGCAGTTGCAGGCGGCGGTAAAGCACCTGGATTTATTAATCCAGGTGATTATAACTACGCGCAAATTGCTCAAGACAATTCTAAAATTATGTTAGATGTTTTGCAACGAAATGCAGATATTCAAAAAATCGACCAAGAATATTTGAAAGGCATTGTTGATCGTTTAAACGGTCACGTTAAAGATTTACTTGCACTTCGATTAGAATTTTCTAAGCTAAGCACAAAATCCAGCAACCTATCTGTTGTTGCTGTAGAAGATTATTTAAACCTTGTGAATCAAATCCAAGATAAAAATCAGATTTTGTTAACTGAAATATCAACTCAGACTTTAATTTCACGCGAAACCTTACCTTCTTATTCTTTATCAGAAGCTGGTGCGATGAAAGCCACTACCAATAACGTTGGCAATATCGAAATGAAGCCAGTAATGGAAAGAATCGAAAAACTTCGTAGTTCTATTATTGCAGATATGAACCAAATGAAGTTCCCTAACATGAAAACAACTAAAAATGACGAGCCAGTAAGTGTTGTTGAGAACGCACTTTCGCCAAAATTAAATGTTGTTATCATGTCGCCTGAAGAGATCAATGCTTTGGAACAAGAGATTAAATTGCTGTCGACTCTACATAAAGATACTAAAGAATATCAAAGGAATCATACGAGAGTTTTAGTGACAAATATTTTAAATTTCGTTCAGAACTACGGAACCGACGAATGGTTACGTTTTTCAAACGACAACGATGCCGAAGCCAGAAAGCAGTCGTTCGAGCAAATCGCCGATGCGTTTTATCGCAGATCTTATTTAAGAAAAAAATATGGTATCCGTATGGGCGCGATTCAATCTAGAGGTTATCCAAAGAAAATCGCCAACATCGAGTCTATTGGCTTGGAACTGCAACCCATAAAAGCGGCCCTTGAGTCTTTGCAGCGTGAACCAGCTGAAAATGACCGCGATATCAACGCGGCATTTGAAGCTGCTCGTAATTACGTTGAATTGTGGGACGCCAAACTGACGCCTGTGTTTCAAGGTCATGATAAAATTATGGCTAACAAAGATAAAAGTTTAGAGTTCGGTTCACAAAACACGAACGTTATGATTCGCATAAACTCAGCTATTACTGCTGTAACTGGCCAAGTTAAGACTGCAGAAGCGTTATTGATGATTATGCGCCTAGTTCTTTCTGATATTCGCGAAGAGAGAATGTTACTACAAAATGACAGACTAGCTCTTGCTGCCTATCACGATGCACGATTCCGCAGTACTGCTGATTTGAAAAAACAAGCAACAGTTAAGATCTGTCAATTTGATTGGTCTTTACCAGAGGCTGTACATACTGCTTCATGCCTTCCACTCGGAGTGAAACAAAAAGCGCGTCGTTCTACAGATGGTGACGGAACTTCTCTTGTGGAAGTCACTTCTAACCTGATTGGTCAGTACGAAAATACTGAGAAGAGCAAACGTGACAAAGCGGCGAAGCAACAGCAATTGATCGATGCCGCTCGTAGAGCGAGCGTGACAGAAGCGGAGATTTCTGAACTTAACGATCTATTGAACAATTAGTCTTATTCTTACCCGAGTTCGCCGTATGCCAGCTCGGGTTCAATTATTTTAGCTAGAGGAATATCTATGAAGTTTGCATTACTACTGAGCGCGATCGCATTGCCTTTGGCCTTGCACGCAGAACAATCTGATTGTTCTGGAAAATACTCATGCGGCGACGAAGTTGTTACTGGAGTCGACACCCGACAAGCTCCCCAAGTTATTCAACCAAATTCCGAAGCGATAATGGGTTTGTGTAAAGTAGAAATTCCAAGCTCGCAGTCTTACAAAGCTGTGATTCATTCCTTAAAATGTGGTGAGGGCGCTGAAAGCAAAGATCGTTTTCCAGCGCCGGTTTCTAAAGATATTATGGATGAATGGGATTTGCTATCGCGCTCGGGAATTGCCAACGCTCAAGAAAAGATGCAAAAGCTTCGGCAAACAGATTTAAGTTGGACGGGCGTCGTTGATTTTCCAATGTACGAATCGTGGTCCTTTGAAAAGAAAGTTGGCGGTTTTGACGGTCGTTGCGGAATGGAGCCATGGGAGACTACCTGTGAGCGTACAAGAACAGAAGTGTATACGACAGAAGAAACTTACTGTGCTGAGTATGAACAAATTATAGATGCGCCTACTCCATCTGTAACACCATCTGTAGCACCACGTTCGAACTATAATCCTTCAAGCAGTGGCGGATCTTCGGGCGGCTATAAACCGACGCCAACCCCATCACCTTACAAAAGCACTGTACCCCCAGCGCCAAAAGGTCGTGGAGAGTCTGGTGGTTCACTTCGTAATAGTTATCAAGATCGCGTGAATAGCTATAAAAAGCGTTCAAGCTATGAAGTTTTGCCAAAGCGTTTTATTGCGAGTGCTGGCAAATGTATTCGCTATGGAACAAGAACTTTGAAACACACAAGACCTGCGGATTCCTTAAAATATCGTTGTATGAAATCTCGTCCCAAATTTTGCGAATGGTTTGAAACACAAACGGTAACACGTCGCTGTCCAGATCACAAAGCTAATTACACTGTGGAATACAAAAAGGATCCAAGTTGGCAACCAGGTTATGTGGATAAGTCCAATCCCGCGCGCAGTTACATTGATATTTTACCAAATAAGTATGATTTGCTAAATGGTGAGTCGGAAGAGGTAGCTGTGTTTTCCAACACAGGTGTTAGTACGCAACTTCAGCCCAAAGCAAAAATCACTAGCAAATGGAATGAATATCGCTCTGAGGCGGTACCCTATGCAATACAATGTGAATTTGGTATGACACCAACTTTTAAAATTGAAATTGCGACGGTTGGAAGAAATAAACAACGGGCACCAAACCCCCTTGGATTGAGAGCCGACGAAAAAGGAAACCCGATTGAGCCACTTGCCTTTGAAACCGCCGTGAATGGAAAAGGCAAGCCTTATCAAATCAGATTGCAGGATAAATCTCGCGCCACACTTTTAGCCGCTGCTCAAAACAGTCGAACCTTTGCGCGACCAGATGATGCCGCTGAAGCCGATACTAACGCCATCTACAAGAAAGCGAAAAACAAAGATATACCTGGTATGTCAGCAAGTGGTGGTTACTGGGCAGAAACACAATTTAAAATGCAACTCTTCCGTACCGATAAATGGGGAAGATTAGTTAGAGTGACTTTGCCAAACAAATTTAGCTCCAATCAAGGTGACATTGTCGGGGACACGATTAATATTTCGTTGAAAGGTAAAGACGGTTTAGAGAAATTTTACCGACCAGGTGGACCCTTAGAATTTATTTTTGGCGGCATTTACAAACGATTTGGAGTGGAGCTCACACCCGGTTACGAATACGTCATAAAAGTTCAAACGACGCAAAGAGGATTGCCATTCTACGAGAGCGGTTGCCGCGATGGCGGCAGTGTTTGTGAAGGTGAGGAGGCAAGCACAGACTCCTATAGCGAACCATTGCTCATTAAATGGACTGCTGATGAAAATGTCGATGAGCGCGGTTGGCTTAAAAAGTTTCGCGACTTTCAAGAACACTTTTTGGTTTTTTAAGAGGTAGAAAATGAAACTATATTTAAATTATATCTTAGCTGTGAGTTTGGTTTTAAATCCTCTTTTGGGATGGAGTGCTTCCAAGAATTCGCTAGATGCTAAAGTCTCCGAAATCACCTATTCGATTGCCACAATCCCCCAGGTGGTTGAGAGTCTCAATCAAGATGACAACGCCGCTGGTGGTGCGATTACAAAATCCGTTGCAAAAACAATTTTCACGCGTCTAAGTGCTGCCGTTAAACTTATGTCGGAAGTTGCTGTAGATAAATCTATTGGCGAAGAGGATCGTGAAAAATACATGATGGACTTGGGTGGTCAGATTGGCCAACTGTTAATCACAGCGATAAGACATCAAGGTGAAGATAAATTGAGTATTGAAGATAAGATTACGAATCTCACAATCGGAAAATCTGTACTTCGTGAATATCTGCTAGATGCGAAGGCCGTTTTCGGTATTCAGCGTTCTGCGAACGATGAAATCCAATGGGGAGTCATGCAACGAATCCAGAGAGAAAAGCTTAGCCCCGAGCTTATAGCTGAGCTTCAGGAATTTGCCAAAAAGG
>CAYPZY010000013.1:9748-20058 GCA_964415155.1 uncultured Bdellovibrionales bacterium | reverse complement strand
CATAGTTATGATTTCGTTGATGTGAATAATCCGTCATCTTGGGAAAAAGCTCTTAAGTCGAATAGCCGAGTTTTTTGGATCGAATCCATATCTAACCCGACACTACAAATCCCCGACTTTAAAAACTTCTTGGAGTTCTGCAAAGCTCATCGTCTAATCTCAGTTATCGATAATACCTTTATGAGTCCTTACAATTTTAAACCGCTTGAGCTTGGTTTTGATTTAGTCGTCGAAAGTTGTACCAAATATTTAAATGGTCACTCCGATATCATTGCGGGAAGTGTTGCTGGTCGTTCCGAAGAACTTGTGGGTCGCATTCGTTCGGCAGTTAATTTATTTGGCTGCATGCTTGATCCCCACGCTTGTTTTCTTTTGGATCGCGGAATCAAAACTCTCTCAGCTCGCATGCGGATGCACAACGAAAACACTTTGGAGCTGGCCCGCTTTTTAGAGACACACTCGTCGATAGAAAAAGTGATTTATCCGGGTCTTGAAAGTCATCCACACCATCTGCGTGCACAAGAATATTTTAAAGGCTTTAGTGGTATGCTCTGTTTTGAAATTAAAGGCGATCTGGCAACCACGGAAAAGTTTTTGACCAAACTTAAATTGCCAAAAATTGCTCCTAGCCTTGGCGGTGTCGAAAGTTTGGTTTGCCTTCCCAACAACACTTTCCATAGTGCCATCGGCGATAAACATCGCGCCGAAATGGGAATCACCAAGAAACTCATTCGCATGTCTGTAGGTTTGGAAGCGGTGGAAGATTTAAAGGCCGATATTGAACAGGCGTTGCGATGATTTTCTAAACCCCGCCACTTTGAAACGACAGCAATTCCCCGCCCTCACTCGTATAGACAATCTGAATGGGACGACAACAGACTTCGCAATCTTCGATATAGGTTTGCGTATCGTCCAAAGATAAATCCAGCAGCATGGAAATCTTTTCGCCGCAATAAGGACATTTAAAAGTTTTTTCGATTTCATCCATTGTGTTTAGAAATTAAAACCGTTTTCCAAAATTTCCATTTCATCGGCTGTGAGCTCCAACCCAAAGCTATCTAGATCCTCGCGCATATGAATTTCACTGGTAGTCCCCGTGATGGGCAGCATACCGATCTGTTTAGAAAAACAAAAAATAATCTGTGGTACGGTCCGCGAGTATTTTTTAGCGATATTTTGGACACGTCGATCGTTGAGAACTTGCCGATTTGCCGTCAAAAGAGAAAAGCCCTGATAGACAATTCCATTTTCGATGCAAAACTCTCTGACGTCACGATCCCAACATTGTTCGGCATAACAGCGATTTTGCACGGTCATTGGTTTTATCTCGGAGTTATGATGGAGATCTTCGAGATGTTGAAGACCGACATTGCTAACACCAATGATCTTTGCTCTACCTGAGCGATGAATTTCTTCCATAGATTTCCAAACTTTCCAATCGGCGTCGGTGAGTCCCTGAAAGGTCATCGGACCATGCAACAAATACGAATCGAGATAATCCGTATGTAGATTCTGCAAAGTATTTTGAAAAGAAGATTTTACCTGTGTTTGATAATCGTCATTGGGATCATAAGGTAAACGATGATCTTGGCCTTGTTGATAAGTGTATTTCGATTGCAGCCAAAGTTTATCGCGAGAAACAGTCTTATAAATATCCGTGAGAGCTTCTCCGACAAAATCTTCCCGATAATGCTTTTTCTGATTGGCAGTATCAATGGCCTTAAAACCGACCTTTACGGCTAGCTGAGTTAATTCTTTTGTACGTTCTTGCTTCCAGGCCGTACCATAAATGAAATTTGGAAAACTGTGTTTCATCCAGGCAGTGTAGCTAACTACGCGAGACGTGACAAGGTTATTGGACCAAATAAAAAAGCCAGGTGTTCAACCTGGCTTCCTTCAGAAACAATTTTCTGCGGGTAACTACTGCGTGATCTTTTGGACAATCGCAGTCGTTAGATTAGCTTTTTTCATTAGTTCAGTTTTATAACCAGCCGCTTCGCTCATTGTGGGGAACGATCCCACGCTCACACGGTACCATGTAGCACCTTTAACCTGTGCAGTAACAATGTAAGCGCTAAAGCCTTTGGCTTTTAGTTCCTCAGTGTGACGAATAGCCTCATCTTCTTTGGAGTAAGAGGCGATTTGAATTGTCCATTTGCCAGTTGTTGTCGATGCAACTTCTTTCGGTAAGCCTTCTGGTTTTGGATTTGTTGGTTCATGGAGTTCTGTGGGAGCTTTGCCGGCAGCTACGCGATGGGCAGCGTTTGAAACTTCTTTACCTGGCTTTTTAGCTGGTTCCTTTTCGCCGTGAGCAGCATGAGCGGCTTCTGCGTGCTCTTCAACTTTATTTTTTTCTTCATGTTGAGATGCAACTTTACGTTCCATTTTTGCTTTTGGTTCGTTAGCTACCTGTTTTTTGTTTACAAATTCTTCTGTCAAGTTACTGATGTCTTCATCTGTGGCAACTTCTTTCATTTCAAGGTCTTCATGACCATTACTTGCTTGCTCAGAATCTTCACCACTTAAATTTGATTCCAATGACGAAAGTTTGTACTGGCTTTCGGTAACGTTTTTTCCGACATAAGTACCTACTGAAAATGACAACAACGAAATAAAAAAGATAAGTACAAGCTTAACCAAAGTATCCGTCCTAGATCCACCGATTTGATTCATCACGGTTTTTCTCCTTATAAAATTGTTTCCTTAATACAATGATATTATCGTCGCAATGATTGGTCAACGTGTCAAACTCTTGACAAGACTATGGGTTGTGGGATTGTGCAACTGATGTTAATCAACTCACCGCTAGTAAAATCTGACAAACGTCTTAATGCTGCCTTTGAAGCGGCCGATCGCGGTAGAGAAATTCTTCTAAAACATTTCGGAAATCTGTCGCGAGTTTCAGAAAAGTTGCGCGCCGGCCTTGTTAGTGAAGCAGATGTTGAGAGTGAAAAAGCGATTGCTGCTGTCTTAAAAAAACATTTTCCTGACAGTAAATTCATGGGAGAAGAAAGCGGCCTCGACCAAAAACCAGGCGCTGACGATTTATTATGGATCGTTGATCCTTTGGACGGCACTACCAATTACGTTCATGAATTTCCCATCTTTTGTATAAGCATTGCTCTCAAAATTGGCAAAACCCTTGAGGTTGGCGTCGTTGACGTCCCGATGCTCAGCATTCGCTATTTCGGCGTTCGTGGTAAAGGTGCTTTTCGCAATGACACTCAAATTCATATTTCGCAACGTCAGGATCTGCGCGACTCTCTATTGGCGACGGGTTTTAATGTTCACGCCAGTGATGATTTAAGAGCGCAAGTGGATATCTTTGGTGACCTCATTGAAAAATCGCGTGGTATTCGCCGCGCCGGCGCCGCTGCTTATGATCTGTGTTTAGTGGCACAAGGTTCTTTCGATGGCTTTTGGGAAAAAAATCTTTCTCCTTGGGATACTGCCGCTGGAACTCTACTCGTGCGGGAGTCAGGTGGCCTTGTCACCAACTATGAAGGCCATCCTTACGACCCAGGAATGGATGATATTGTAGCTGCGTCGCCCTCCATCCATCCTGAGATTATGAAAACAATCCAGAGTTAGTTGTAAACAGGAACGTCAGCGCCGTCGATTTTCAAAACTGCTCTAGAAACACCTTTACCGCTCTTGCCGTCAACCGACCCGTCAAACTTTAATTGCCATAACCAAGCCGCTGGCAATACACCCGTGGCAAAAGTAAAGGTAACCATCGCATCAACGTTAGAGCCGACCAAAGATAAATCCATTGGCAAAAGCAGGGCTTCTAAAGATTTTGTTTCGCCCACAAAATGATAAGTGAGATGATAAATATTGAACCCAGCATGCGCATCTTTTTCGATAGAGACCGGAACAACTTTTACTTTTTGATCCTTATTAAGTTGATCCCACGCCAAAGTCATAGCAGCGAGAATTTTGTTGCCGAAATCAGCGTTGTCATTCACGCCATTGGCTTTGCTATGACAAACCTCTGCTTTCTCAGTTGTTTTTGGACCAAGTTGGTAGTCAACGAGTTGGCGAGTTATATTGTAAGTGTTTTTTCCCTTTTGATCCGCGCCTTTGAGTGCGTAGTTAAGATTTCTTTGTTTGAAAACATAGTGGCAAATGGCGTCTTTGGAACCTTCTTCTGATTGACCACCTGTTAGTTCATAAGAGTGAGCAGCGCCGGGAACTTTTCCTTCGTCCCAGGACCGAAAGATTTCTCTGCGAACTTCGTTGATTTTCTCAATTTCAGTTGTTTTTTCACCGGCCCAAGAAAGAGCTGGAAGAAACGCTGTAAGTACTAAAAGTTTTTTCATATTAACCTTCCTTGTTAGTTAAGTAGGTTAATACTAGTCAGCGTTTGTCGTTGGATTCAATTGGAAATTTTGCCTAGTTTGCCGAGAATTGGGACAAGATCACTTCAATAAGACTTTATACTCAACAAGCTTGGTTTTGCCTTCACCAATTTTATAAATCACGTGAATCGTGTTCGTGCCAGCGTTCAAAGGAAAGTAATCAGTCGTAAAAAAATCTTCGAAATCTAAAACAGTCGCGATGAAACCGGTGGTGGTATTTACTATCTCTGCGGGAACCCCGATTTCGCCGATACAACCGCGAATGCGAATTTGATGACTTTCCGTAGAGATGGTCTCGACTCTTTCTCCACAACCAAGATCGATCAATGCTGCTGAATCCGCCACCGGTCCTATCGAACTGGGTGCCCGCTGCGGACCAAATCCAGGAGTGCGTACCATTGTGAGACCCATGTCAAATGCCAACAACGACACAAGAATGATCAAAATAATTGGAAAATACTTGAGTTGGTTGCGAATTGACACGGCGAACCTACCTTCTGCGACCGTATCTTTTTATCGGCTAAACTAGACTAGACTTTAGCCCATAAAGCCCCCTTTAGTTTCAATCACTTACGACGCATCATTGCTACAAAAAAGTACCTGGTACCTTTTTGTGGTTTGTGCCAGAATGATACGGTTATTTTAACAGGGGGAAGACTTTGAAATTTGTTAGAATTTTTACGTTATTTGTAATGACTGCGTTCTTAGCGGGATGTCTCGGTGAATCACAAGTTAAAAAAGTAATTCAAGATAATCCTGAGATTGTCTTTGAAGCGATTAAAAAGAATCCAGAAAAATTTATGGAGGTAGTGCAAGAGGCTGCTTACAAAGCACAAATGGCTGCACGCCAAAAACAAGATGCTGATGAATCAAAAGCTATGGAAGAGGAATTTAAAACTCCTAAGGTTCCAGTAATCGGTGAAGACCGCGCCACCATAGGTAAAGCTGACGCACCGATCACAGTTGTCGAATACTCTGATTTTCAATGTCCATTTTGTAGCAAAGGTTATCTCGTTGTTCGTGAATTAAAAGAAAAGTATGGCGACAAACTTCGCTTCATTTATAAACATTTACCTCTTGAAGACAAACACCCAGAGGCAATGCCAGCTGCTAAATACTTCGAGGCGATTGCTTTGCAAAGCAAAGAGAAAGCTTATAAATTCCATGATCTTCTTTTTGAAAACCAATCTGGTTTAAATAAAGATGGCGGTAAATTTTTAGATGATTTGACTAAAAAAGTTGGTGCTGATTTAGGAAAAGTTAAAAAAGATCTTAATTCCGAAAAAGTATCTAAAAATATTAAAGATGATATGGATGAGGCTAGAAAGTTTGGTTTCAATGGAACACCTGGTTTCTTAGTGAACGGCGTTTCTGTTCATGGTGCCTATCCGCTTCCTCATTTCGATAAAATTATTGAACGACAATTAGCCAAGAAATAAGCTTGGACAAATGCGCTTATGGGGTCTAAAACAGACGAAAAAATCCAGATCCTTCCCAGGAGATTTTGATGTCTGTTTTAGTCACCCCGAAGCCACGAAAGCCTGATTGGCTTAAAGTTCGCGCCCCTTCTGGCGAGCGCTACTTCGAAATAAAAAACCTTCTCAAATCCTTAAACCTCGCAACAGTTTGCCAAGAAGCTCAATGTCCTAACATTGGTGAATGTTGGGATGGGGGAACAGCGACGTTCATGCTAATGGGCGAAGTCTGTACCCGCGGCTGTCGCTTCTGCAATGTTAAAACTGGAAATCCCAAAGGTAAAATTGATTCAGAGGAACCTGAAAAGGTCGGTTACGCCATTGGTAAAATGGGCCTCGACTACGTCGTCATCACCAGTGTGAATCGTGATGATCTGCCCGACCAAGGAGCCGACCACTTTGCCCGCACCATTTCGACAGCAAAAGCCGGCGATCCAGAACTTATCATCGAAGTCCTTACTCCCGACTTCCGTGGTCGCCAGGATCTTGTGGAACAAATTGTAAAAGCAAAACCTGATGTTTTTGCTCACAACATTGAAACTGTTGAGCGTTTAACTCCCGGGGTTCGCGACCCACGCGCGACTTATCGCCAATCTTTACAAGTTTTAAAAATGGTAAAAGAAATTGATCCTACTCGCTACACCAAGTCCTCAATCATGTTGGGCCTTGGAGAAACCGACGAAGAGGTTTTGCAAGCGCTCAAGGATCTACGCGAAGTTGGCTGTGATGTCGTCACCTTCGGCCAGTACCTTCAACCGCAAAAGCGGCACTTAAAAGTTAAAGATTTTATTACGCCCGAAAAATTTAAATTTTGGCAAGATACTGCAGAGAAAATGGGATTTTTGTATGTCGCCAGTGGTCCCTTGGTTCGCAGCTCTTACCGAGCCGGTGAATTTTTTATGAAGGGTGTAATCGAAAAACAAAGACAAACAGCAGGAGAATGAAATGGCAAAAAAAGAAGTCGTCCTTCCCGATATTGGTGAAGGTGTTACCGAAGGTGAGCTCGTAAAATATCTTGTTAAAGTTGGTGACAGCGTTAAAGAAGACCAGCCTGTTGCAGAAATCATGACTGACAAGGCGACTGTCGAAGTACCAAGTCCTTTCACAGGAAAAGTTAGCGAACTAAAAGTGAAAGAAGGCGAAATCGTTGCTATTGGAAAAGCGCTTGTTGTTTTAGACACTGATGGCGGCGCAACAACAACTGCTACTGCACCTGCCCCTAGCGCAAAACCAGAACCCAAAACGCCAGCAGCTCCCGCTCCCCAAGCACCAGCTGCGATGGCTATGAAATCCTCCGATGGTGGTGGTAATTCACGTCCTGGCCCAGCTGCTGGTGGAATGGAAGTTTATCCCCCAGTTGCCGAAAGCCATGTACTTGCAACACCTGCAACTCGTAGGCTCGCGCGCGAGATGAGTGTCGACATCAACCGTTTGCAAGGAACAGGAAATGCCGGTCGCGTCACTCGCGAAGATGTTCTTAAAGCTTCAAGCACTGTCGCTGCTGGTCCAGCAACCTTTGCGAAAACAGCACCTCTACAAACTCGCGCCTACGTTCCGCAAGGTACAGAGGAACGAGTACCACTAAAAGGTATTCGTCGAAAAATTGCTGAGAGTATGCAGATGGCAAAACACGTTATTCCTCATTTCACTTTGATGGATGAGGCAAACGTTACACGTCTTGTTGACATGCGTGAACAGTTAAAAGGTGTCGCCGAGAAACAAGGAATTAAAATCACTTATCTTCCGTTTGTCATGAAAGCCTTGATTGCAACCATTCGAGAATTTCCGATGTTCAATGCCAGCATCGACGATAAAGCGAGTGAAATTGTTTACAAAAAATATTTCAATCTTGGATTCGCTGCTGATACGCCCAATGGTTTGTTAGTTCCTGTTATCAAAGATGCCGATCAAAAGACAATTTTTAATATCAGTAAAGAAATCGTCGACCTTGCCAAAAAGGCTCGCGACGGTAAACTTGCTCTTGAAGACATGAAAGGTGCAACCATCACTATCACCAATATCGGTAGCGTTGGCGGAACCTACGCCACTCCCATTATTAATCATCCAGAAGTGGCAATTTTGGGGATGTACAAAATCACTGATCGACCCATTCTTGTTAATAAAGAATGGCAAATGGCAAAGTATATGAACTTTACAATCACAGCCGATCATCGATTGATCGACGGTGCGGTGGCGGCAAACTTTTTGCGCGCCTTCATCAATCGCATCGAAAATCCCACATTGTTAATGATAGACATGATGTAAACTCGGAGGACCGAAAATGAAACATGAATTTGATGTCTGCGTGATAGGCGCAGGACCAGGTGGATACGTTTGTGCCATCAGAGCTGCTCAACATGGCTTGAAAGTTGGAATTGTTGAACGCGAATACATGGGCGGCGTTTGTCTCAACGTCGGCTGTATCCCTTCCAAAGCGATGATTTCCGCTGCGCATTTTTACCATCGTGCCGGCCATGATGCCAAAGAAATGGGGATCAACATTAAAGGTATTGATCTCGACATGAAGACTCTTCAGAAATGGAAACAAAGTGTTTGTGATCGCATGGCAGGCGGCGTGGAACAACTTCTGAAAGGTAATAAAGTAACTATCCTTCGTGGTGATGCGAATTTCACTTCCGCTAAAGAACTCAAAGTAGGAAGTGATACTGTCGTCGCAAAAAACTTCGTGATCGCCACTGGCTCTCGCCCTATTGAAATTCCTGGATTTGCATTTGATGAAAAAACGGTAATGTCCTCAACCGGTGGTTTAGCTCTCGACAATCTTCCCGAAAAAATCGTTGTCATCGGTGGTGGTTATATCGGTTTGGAGATTGGCTCCTTCTTGGCAAAACTTGGAACCAAAGTCACGGTACTTGAAGCGACTGGCAATCTGTTAAGTGGCCTCATCGAAAAAGATGGCGTGCAAATTATTTCGCGTAAACTCACCAAAGCCGGCGTGCAGGTGATGCTAAACGCCAAAGCCAAAGGTTACAAAAAAATAAAAGATGAGCTTGAAGTAACTGTTGAAACATCTGACGGAGAAAAGAAAGTCGTGGCTAACAAGATTTTGGTCACCGTCGGCCGCAAGCCTAACTCTGATCAAATGAATTTAAAAGGCATCGGCCTTTCTATCGACGAAAAAGGTTTTATCAAAACCAATCCGCAAAAGAAAACCAACCTACCCAACATTTTCGCTATCGGCGATATTGCCGGCCAACCGATGTTAGCCCACAAAGCCAGTCATGAAGGTTTATTAGTTGCAGATGTTATCGCTGGGGAAAATCGAGTGTTTGACGCGAAAACTGTTCCCGCGGTTATTTTTACCGATCCAGAAATCGCTATGGTGGGAATGACCGAAGAAGAAGCCAAAGCTAAAGGACACAAAGATCTTAAAATCGGAAAATTTCCTTTCGCGGCAAATGGTCGCGCTGTTTCAATCATGGAAACCGACGGCTTCGTAAAATTCATTGCCGATGGCAAAACCGATGTTGTTCTCGGAGTGTTGATTGTGGGTCCTGAAGCCAGCAATTTAATATCCGAAGCAGCACTCGCCATTGAAATGGGTGCTACGCTCGAAGATATCGCTCTCACTATTCATCCTCATCCCACACTTGGTGAAACGATGATGGAGGCTGCTGAGGCAGCTCTTGGTCATGCTATTCATATTATTCAAAAACCGTTGGGTGGTCAGTCACCACGTCAAGGGGTCAATGCTTAGATGGATGTTTTACAGTTCCCAAATTTAAAAAATGTTGAGGTGCCGGCAGTGACACTTCGTTTTTTAAATTGGGGACTAATCCCTTACGAAGATGCACTTCGTGAGCAACTTTCTCTATTGAGCGACGTGCAATCCGGCGCTGGTGATACTGTGGTATTTTGTTCGCACCCTCCCATTGTGACCACGGGTCGCAGTACAAAATCGGGTGATGTCTTTGACTGGCAAGGCGACGTCCTAGAGGTTCAACGCGGTGGCCGCGCCACCTATCACGGACCCAATCAACTTTTGGTTTATCCTATTGTCAATTTGCAACGTTCTCGCGGTAATGGCGAAATTAAACTTTTTGGTCTTCGCGAATTTTTTGCGTTGATGGAATCCATCATCGTCAACGTCTTATCCTCTTATGGAATTTCCGCTTGTGGCCGCAGCGGTTCTAAAATCACCTCTGGTTTAGATGGCGAAAATTTGGAAGCCACCGGTGTGTGGGTTGGCGATCGCAAAATCGCTTCTCTAGGAATTGGTGTTAAGCGTTGGGTGACTTATCATGGTCTGGCACTAAACGTTGACCACGATCCCCTCGCCTTCCAAGGGCTAAATCCTTGCGGTTTTTCCTCGGGTGTTATGACCAGTATGGAAGAAATCCTCGGCGCTCGCGTAAACAAAAATCTTCTGATCCAAAATTTTCGCCGCGAATTTGAACGAGCTCTAGCTGAAATTTAATTTTTACTTTCACCTTGGGCGCCCAAGGTGATTTCG
>CAYPZY010000013.1:0-9648 GCA_964415155.1 uncultured Bdellovibrionales bacterium | reverse complement strand
AGCTCTAGCTGAAATTTAATTTTTACTTTCACCTTGGGCGCCCAAGGTGATTTCGGACTCTTGATCATTTGACAGCAGAAGAGCCCGCCAAAATTTATTGTCCCTCAAGATATTGTTCGAGTTCGCGCTGAGCAGCAGTAGGATTCTCGCGAACGGTGCAGCTGATTCTTGATGGCGACGGTTCACTACCTACTGGTACGGGATAAGAACTATGCTTGTCGACATCGCCAAAGTAACTCTTTTGAAGAATAAGCTCATCGCCATGAAACGCTTTGTACATAATGACAACGTATGGTCTGCTTGCTGTTGCTGATAGTGCTTCAACCGAAAAATCATACTCTTTTGAATGCTCGAGGAATTCAAGAGGACCAACTTTTTTAGTCAGTGTTCCAACGAAAAATCCTGCCGAAATTTTTTTACATAAATCGACTCCGGTTTGCGTTTCGGCCAAGGCCAAATTTGAATTTAAGCTTAAAATTAACGTCAGTAGCGCAAAGCATTTCATATAGACTCCTGTTGTTTGCAATTCTATATGCAAGCGTGCCAATATAGATTTCGGCGATAAAAGCGGAGATAGTTTAGACAAATTAACAAATATGGGCGTTCAACCGGTGGCTTTAGAGCGCACATTTACTGCCACCGTGGCAGCGCTACGATTCTCAAATAGCGCGCTTTTACTTCCGCAAAGAAAGTGCGAGCGCTGCGGCTGTTTTCCACGACAGCGACGAAAATAACCAAACTTAAACCTCGAACCAATCCACACATAAACAATAGAGTTTTTCCGAAGGCGAATCTTTAATTAGATCCACCCCCTCAGAAATAAATTGGATCACTTTCTCACGAAGACGTTCGGCATCTTTTTGCGAAAGGGTCACTGGCGCTGTGTAAAAAGCATCGGTGGACCTGATGTTTTCATAGCGATTAAATGCTTGCAACCGCCAATTTTGATGATGGCGAGGAATCTGTGAAGCACCCGCCTCAAGGTGGACAAGTGTGGGACCAACCGACAATTTTTTATTTTCGCTTTCTTTGACAAGACCGTGTTTTAATAAAAAGTCTAAAGCCTCCCGAGCTTTCTTCTTATTAAGATTTAAGCGCTCAACGATAGCGTCAATCGAATCAAACTCCTTAATTGCAGTTAAACTCCAAATGGCCAAGTAATACCAATTAGAATATAAAACTGACTTCGCTTCTTCGGTGAGAGCGGCATCTTGACGAACGCGATTTTTAATTTCCTTGGATTGCTCGCGCAGTTCTTCAATTTCTTCCTTCAACTTTGCTTTATAGAGATGAGTGCCAGCGCGAGAGTAATTCACCAATAATATTAAAAATCTCGCTTCCAGTTTTGATAACGCAAAAAAATCGCCTAGTAGCACAGCCTGTTCGGGAGTAAGTTCGCGATCGCCATTAAAAACCTGAGTGACAATTGTAGGGCTGGTATTGACATAGTTGGCGATCTTCCTTAGCTGGCCGCGGCCCTCCTTGGGCAGAGTTTTTAGCTTTTGGTGAACCCACTTCTTGTAGTCGATATGGTCGAATATGTTCATTACTCAATAATATCCCATAGATATGTAGTTAGCAACAATGCTAATTTTTGACATTACAATTTAGCAAATATTGTATTTCTCTTTATGCCGCACAGAGTTATTATGGCATCTGCTTTGAATAACCCTAACCCTGGAGAATGAAATGAAAGCCCTAAATATTCTATTCAGTTTAATGATCCCAACAGCGACTTTTGCCGGTACCGTCGGTGGCGGTGGTGGCTCTGGAGTTGCCGTTTATAAAAATGCGCAAATTGAAGAGGTCATAGCGTTGGATCTATACCGAGCTTATGAAAATCCAGATTTCGCGCTTTCCAAAGAAATCGTGGAAATTGCCGGGTCTAAAAATAATGAAGATGTCGACACTGTTGCGGATAAAATCGTTCGCGATGTTTTTGGTAAACTCGCACAAATCACGCCGTCACTTCTGGCAAAAATCGCCGCTGCAGAAACAAAGATTGGGAATTTCAAGGATAGCCAAGAGCCGCTCGAGACCATTCTAGACTATGGCCAAATTCATTTGCGAGCGCCCAACCATCAAGTGATACAAGTTTTGCGACGCTATAACCACATTGTCGAAAAAGACGCTCCTCGCTGGAAAAAAGTAAATGCGGTAAACCGAGCGGCTTTTCGTCTTCATGAAATAATTCACGCCATTTCGGATCATTCCAATACCGTCAATACGCAAAAGCTAGTTGCGGTTTTATTGAGTGAAAAACTTTCTTCTCTCAGTCCTGAAGATTTTCAAAATCAAGTGGCCGCTGCTACTGGGTTCAAGTACCAAGCGTTAAGTGTTAACGATTTAGAAATGAGATACGGTGGTCGCTTGACCGATCAACAAAAATATTTAACAGCAAAACAAATTGGAGCAGACGTCCAAGGTTTAGCTATTGGCTTAGCACTTGATACTATTTCTAACTCTATCTCGGGTGATGAAATTCCCGCCCGAGCTGTCAATGCAAATGAAAATTGTGGCTACATTAACAAAACAGAAGGCAGCACTATCGAACTGGTTTCAGTGCAAGAAAATCTGAAATTTAAAATTCCGAACACTGAAGTCGAAAAGTTAAACTATTTCACAGCAATGACAAACTCCTACTTTAATTCCAAATTTTCACCTTCTTTTTACCCTCAGTCGTATATGATTAAACCTTTTGTATGTGTCAGCTTGCGGGGCCTTGCCAAAATTACTTTCTTAGAAACCCGCTTTGGTCAAAACACTGCGGACGCAAGAACAATCCTTCGAAATGTTGATTCGCGTTTCAAACGTAAAGCAGTTGAAAATAAAATTTCGTCGATTGAGATTCAAGTTCAGGAGCTAGAAAAGAAATCCCGGCAAATGCCTGAGGTTAAGCTATCAGAACGCGCCGATCGCCAAAGTATCATTTTAGGTGAAATGACCAGCCTAAATCTTAAACTTCACCAATTACGTAACTCGCTCACCGACCTAAACTACGCCGACTCAGCAAGACAAAGTGGTGGTACCGCGATGGAAAGTAATTTTGTTTTGTTAGAGTCATTGAAGTTTGAGTTTTAATCCTCGCTCTCAGGGTGCGGTGACTCTCTCGCCGCACCTTTCGCGATTCCCGAAAACCTTTCACTGCCACCGTGGCAGTGCCGCGAATCTCAAATAGTGTTCCGCGAGTGGAGAGTCTTACAACGGAAACAGATCCAAACAAATAACTGCCGCTTCCTCCTCTGGCGAAGCGGTTATGACTTTCATCGCCTCCGACAGTGCTTTAGAAAAAATTTCTCGGACCTTGTGATAGTCTTTCTTTGCTAACGTAAATACTGAGGAATAATGCACTTGATCCTTCTGTGCTTCATCAAAAGATAAGATTGAACGTAAGCGCCAATTGGTATGATGTTTGGAGATTAATGGCGAGGACTTATCAAGGTGGAGAAGCGGCCGGTTAGGCAGATACTTTTGTTGTTCTTTCTTACACAGTCCCGTGTCCACCAGAAAATTCAGTATCTCATCAATTCTCTCAAGAGGAATATCTAGCTTTTTGGCTATTGCCTCGCGAGTTTGAAATTCAGAAATGGATACCAAAACATGGACGGCCCCAAACTGCCAGGAACTGTAGTAACGGACCTCTTCATCGGAGCGTAAAGAATCCGGCATCTTCAATCGCGATTTTAGCGCCAGATACTTGTCTTGTTTGTCGGCGAGAATTTTTTCGTAAAAATTTTTCAAAGATTTGGTGCCTGCACGAGTGTATTGAACAAGAAGTAAAAGAAACTCAGTCTCCTGCTGATGAAGACCAAAGAATCTAGCCGCGGATTCTGCCTGCTCCTGACTGAAGTGCCCAGACCCGGATAAAACATTAGTGATATGAGAAACTTGGCAGCCAATGTGTTCTGCAAGTTCCTTTCGCCGACCACGACCGTGGCTGTCGATTAAATCCATAAAATAGTCTTTGTAGTCACGATATTCATAGAGGCTTGATTTCATAAAAATCCTTATTTCAGTAAAACTGAAATTTATGATTCATTTTTCACAAAATATCAATAGCATTCTTACAGGGGCAGTGGTTTTATGAAGATGCATCGAGTACAAAAGAAAGCGCTTTCTTAAACTCGCAAAACCAAAAAGGGGAAATCTATGAAAAAGTTTTTTTTAGCCAGCATTTTGCTTTGGCAGAGTTTAAGTTTAGCTTCCGGTTCCGTCAGTGGGGGTGGTGGGGGTACGTTACCATCAGACCCAGTTTCAACGAATTATATTTACACCTTACTTAGAGAGATAAAAAGAGATGTGCGTCTTGTTCTTAGGAATGAAGATTGGTCTTCTTATTTGGGTACACCCGATGAAATGGACAAGCTGCTTTATCGAGGCTCGAGAACAATCCTAGACGCATTAGAAGAAACGGGGCTTGAAATCGCAATGACAAAGCCGTGTTATGACGCCGATAAAAAGGAAGTTGATGCTAGTGTTCACGCGACCAAACAGGGTGATATCTGTGTCAGCGCTTTTCGAATCGCTCCGAAGCTCATCGAAGAACGTGCGTACATCGAAACCACCGCTTTAATTGTTCACGAACTAGTACACTTGATGGGAGGCACCGAAGTACAAGCAACCGATTATCAACGTAAGATCGCAATGATATTCAAGACATCACGAAGTCCAGCGCCTGACTATAACACGACACGGTTCCTAACTCAGGATTATATGAGCAAAATCTATCAATCAACCTATGCTATTGAGTCTGTACTCGACAAGCTTAGCACGATGTCAGATCTGGAATTGTCGAATCAAATGCGTAATGTTGATGACCTCATGGGCGAAGTGACATCCACCGCTTTTAAAGGTCCATATTCTATGGTTGGTGCCTACGAAGAATATTTTTTACAACTCCAACACGATCGTGTGAAAATGTTAGCATGGTATGCTTGGTCCGTCGGAGCTGATGACAAAGCGCTTTGGCAATCGGAACTTAAGCGTGTTTTTGGTGACAAAAACCAGATTACTTATGGCGATTATAAAAAAGCCAATGGCCAAACTTCACTAAAAAATGCTTACGAAGCGGAACCGATGAAGAGGGTCACGAGTCGCCAAGAATTAAATGATGAATTATTGGAGATAAAAACTTATCTTTCAAAGCTCGGGCATTTGGTTCATCAGATCAGCTACAACCTAGCATTACCAAAGCAGCTGGTTCCGCAAAAAGAAACTGTAAATCCCTGGGAAAAATTTCGCGGCAAATACGCTATTGAGAGTCGCGATTGTAAGAGTACGGGATATGACACCGGCCATAAATATGACCTGGTGGGATTTGATGTTTACACCACCAAGGCAAAAGACGGCAAAGATTATCTGTGGTTGCGAATGCGTTCGCAAGGTGGCGAAGGAAATGACGGTCTTTTCGATGGCGCCGGCGACGTCATGGGTGGGGCAGACGTCACCGTTTCTGGTGATAACGTCTCCGCCACTAGAAGGGCTGAGCTCGGAACCAAATGGAGCGAAAATTGGACTCGCCACAGCTTTAAGATCCTTCGCGAGGCGGACCAAATCAAAATGGTGGAAACTATTCGCTCTGTGAAATCAACGAGCACCGATGAGACAAGTAATTTTCTTGAATGCACTTATTATTTAAAACAAGTGCAATAAGACTCCGGGTGCGGTGACTCTCTCGCCGCACCTTTCGCGATTCCCGAAAACCTTTCACTGCCACCGTGGCAGTGCCGCGAATCTCAAATAGTGTTCCGCGAGTGGAGAGTCTTACAACGGAAACAGATCCAAACAAATAACTGCCGCTTCCTCCTCTGGCGAAGCGGTTATGACTTTCATCGCCTCCGACAGTGCTTTAGAAAAAATTTCTCGGACCTTGTGATAGTCTTTCTTTGCTAACGTAAATACTGAGGAATAATGCACTTGATCCTTCTGTGCTTCATCAAAAGATAAGATTGAACGTAAGCGCCAATTGGTATGATGTTTGGAGATTAATGGCGAGGACTTATCAAGGTGGAGAAGCGGCCGGTTAGGCAGATACTTTTGTTGTTCTTTCTTACACAGTCCCGTGTCCACCAGAAAATTCAGTATCTCATCAATTCTCTCAAGAGGAATATCTAGCTTTTTGGCTATTGCCTCGCGAGTTTGAAATTCAGAAATGGATACCAAAACATGGACGGCCCCAAACTGCCAGGAACTGTAGTAACGGACCTCTTCATCGGAGCGTAAAGAATCCGGCATCTTCAATCGCGATTTTAGCGCCAGATACTTGTCTTGTTTGTCGGCGAGAATTTTTTCGTAAAAATTTTTCAAAGATTTGGTGCCTGCACGAGTGTATTGAACAAGAAGTAAAAGAAACTCAGTCTCCTGCTGATGAAGACCAAAGAATCTAGCCGCGGATTCTGCCTGCTCCTGACTGAAGTGCCCAGACCCGGATAAAACATTAGTGATATGAGAAACTTGGCAGCCAATGTGTTCTGCAAGTTCCTTTCGCCGACCACGACCGTGGCTGTCGATTAAATCCATAAAATAGTCTTTGTAGTCACGATATTCATAGAGGCTTGATTTCATAAAAATCCTTATTTCAGTAAAACTGAAATTTATGATTCATTTTTCACAAAATATCAATAGCATTCTTACAGGGGCAGTGGTTTTATGAAGATGCATCGAGTACAAAAGAAAGCGCTTTCTTAAACTCGCAAAACCAAAAAGGGGAAATCTATGAAAAAGTTTTTTTTAGCCAGCATTTTGCTTTGGCAGAGTTTAAGTTTAGCTTCCGGTTCCGTCAGTGGGGGTGGTGGGGGTACGTTACCATCAGACCCAGTTTCAACGAATTATATTTACACCTTACTTAGAGAGATAAAAAGAGATGTGCGTCTTGTTCTTAGGAATGAAGATTGGTCTTCTTATTTGGGTACACCCGATGAAATGGACAAGCTGCTTTATCGAGGCTCGAGAACAATCCTAGACGCATTAGAAGAAACGGGGCTTGAAATCGCAATGACAAAGCCGTGTTATGACGCCGATAAAAAGGAAGTTGATGCTAGTGTTCACGCGACCAAACAGGGTGATATCTGTGTCAGCGCTTTTCGAATCGCTCCGAAGCTCATCGAAGAACGTGCGTACATCGAAACCACCGCTTTAATTGTTCACGAACTAGTACACTTGATGGGAGGCACCGAAGTACAAGCAACCGATTATCAACGTAAGATCGCAATGATATTCAAGACATCACGAAGTCCAGCGCCTGACTATAACACGACACGGTTCCTAACTCAGGATTATATGAGCAAAATCTATCAATCAACCTATGCTATTGAGTCTGTACTCGACAAGCTTAGCACGATGTCAGATCTGGAATTGTCGAATCAAATGCGTAATGTTGATGACCTCATGGGCGAAGTGACATCCACCGCTTTTAAAGGTCCATATTCTATGGTTGGTGCCTACGAAGAATATTTTTTACAACTCCAACACGATCGTGTGAAAATGTTAGCATGGTATGCTTGGTCCGTCGGAGCTGATGACAAAGCGCTTTGGCAATCGGAACTTAAGCGTGTTTTTGGTGACAAAAACCAGATTACTTATGGCGATTATAAAAAAGCCAATGGCCAAACTTCACTAAAAAATGCTTACGAAGCGGAACCGATGAAGAGGGTCACGAGTCGCCAAGAATTAAATGATGAATTATTGGAGATAAAAACTTATCTTTCAAAGCTCGGGCATTTGGTTCATCAGATCAGCTACAACCTAGCATTACCAAAGCAGCTGGTTCCGCAAAAAGAAACTGTAAATCCCTGGGAAAAATTTCGCGGCAAATACGCTATTGAGAGTCGCGATTGTAAGAGTACGGGATATGACACCGGCCATAAATATGACCTGGTGGGATTTGATGTTTACACCACCAAGGCAAAAGACGGCAAAGATTATCTGTGGTTGCGAATGCGTTCGCAAGGTGGCGAAGGAAATGACGGTCTTTTCGATGGCGCCGGCGACGTCATGGGTGGGGCAGACGTCACCGTTTCTGGTGATAACGTCTCCGCCACTAGAAGGGCTGAGCTCGGAACCAAATGGAGCGAAAATTGGACTCGCCACAGCTTTAAGATCCTTCGCGAGGCGGACCAAATCAAAATGGTGGAAACTATTCGCTCTGTGAAATCAACGAGCACCGATGAGACAAGTAATTTTCTTGAATGCACTTATTATTTAAAACAAGTGCAATAAGACTCCGGGTGCGGTGATTCTCTCGCCGCACCTTTCGCGGTTCCCGAAAACCTTTCACTGCCACGATGGCAGCGCCGCGAATCTCAAATGCTTTTACTTCCGCAGCGGAAGTACGAGTGCGTCGGGGGCGGCGCGGTTGTTCCCGAAGACAAGTAGCGATTTTGCGCCCGAGTGTCTAAAGACTTAACAGCGACTGACCACCAACGATGTCTATATTTTTATAGGCAATGGCGCCTAATTTGAATCTAGAAGCTCCATGCAAAAATATATTCAATTTATCTTAGCAATCGGTTTCTCAACACAAACACATGCAGCGAATCTCTGCCACGATCTTTTTGTCGAAAGACCATGGTTCCAAAGAGACACTCAAGACCCGCAAGTCGATTACAATAATGATTTGTCCTACCTTCGCACTTATAAAACTCAATCTTCTCGCGGCAATATGCGAAGCTTCTTCAATTCTAAATTTGACACGCGATTTTATTATGCCAATCTGAGCACTCCAGATGCCAAGGGCAGTATTCCTGTGGTTTCTCCTCAGTCAAAAGCCTTATATATATTTTTTCACGGTTCCGGAACGATGAAATCAAGTGGTAAAAATTTTGCCGCTCTCATGAATGAGCTAGCAAGCATGGGTCATTCGGCTCTAAGTTTCGACTTACCCTTTCACGCTGATGGGCCAATGAATGGAAAGTTTAATGATGCTGATTACTTTATGAATTGGGTTCATCAGATTATTCAACAACATCGTGTGGAAGGCCAACCCGTTTACTTAGTGGGACATTCCTTTGGTCCTGAAGTTATTGCTGAATACCTTTACAGAAACCCAACGGGTGCTGACGGCGCTGTGATGATTTCACCAGCGGGATTCACCTCGACCCTGGCGAAATGGCAGGAAGAGAAAACTGACAAAATGAAATTTGGTGGCGATGTTCAAGATAATACGTTGGCAGGCCAGTGGGCTGGCACTGTCGCCGATCAATTTCAGTGGAACAAAGGTATAAAAGCAGATCCTACGCTTGTGAATCCGCACTTAAAAATCCGCATGCTTTCAGGAAATCGTGAAGAATACGTACCCGCGCCCACTGGCGGTCGCAATGGAACACCGATTGGGCCCAATACTTATGATATCGCAAAAGCGTTTAAGCGCTTCTTCAGTAGAGCCCAAACAACAGTTGAAAATGGCGTTGGCCACTACATTTTTGAACACCAAGATCAAGATGGCCAGAGCGTCGTCATGAGAGAGTTACTTGCTCTTAACGGCGAGTCAGCGAAGAACGGCAAGAAAATTAAAGAAGAAATCAATAAAAATAGAAATTTCGGTGAAGCCCAACTACTCGCCATTAAATACAACGACGATCTTGTCTTCCGCGCTTGGGTCGATTTAAAATATGGAAATCGTTTTGTAAAGAAAGTGCTTCTTCAACAGAA
>CAYPZY010000012.1:0-20155 GCA_964415155.1 uncultured Bdellovibrionales bacterium | reverse complement strand
TGTCTACGGACAAAAAAGTACACGTTCTTTTGGATTGTTAGATTCAGAAGGAAGGAAAGTAGCTCAATTAGTTGCCATTCAAATCGTGTATGCAACGATGACAAAAACTGACATGACTATATATAAACTTGCAGAAAGCTATGCTGACATTAAAAGTAAGTATGGGGTTAGACCTCTAATGTTAGCCTCTTCGCATCCTGCGAAAAGCGAGCCCATCGAGGTTATCTCAGGATATTGGTTAAAGGGTTATAGCTGTTCGGTTGAAGGTTTTGTTAACCAGTTAAAAGAAGCAGGTTGGACGTGGGAAGACTCTCTTCGTTATTCACGACCGGGTTGTGAAACAATTGGTGGAACTTCAGGTTCACCGATCGTCGCTACGAAATCTCGCCAAGTTATTGGTGTGAACAACACTGGCAATGAAAGCGGCGGCAAATGCACGATGAATAATCCTTGTGAAGTTGATAAAGATGGCAACGTCACCTATGAAGAAGGTGTGAGTTACGGCCAAGAAACCTACTGGGTTTATAGTTGTCTAGATAAGAATTTTGAAATCAATCTATCGGTTGAAGGCTGCCTACTGCCTCATTGATCTATGACTGGCGCGGATCAATTCCGCGCTTTTCTTTTTCGCTAATGTAACTTCGCTCATCTCAAAAACATCACTGTGTCAACATGGCCCAGTCGGGGCAAAACTCCGTTACCACCATTATTTCACCATAGCGTTTGTCTTTCTATTTGTTTTCAACTCACTATTTCCGGCAATAAAAATGCATGTTCCTCAAGTTAAACGGAGGAGTTTATGAGTGAAAATACTCAAAGATCTGAAGTTAGTCCCGATGCGAATCTTGCGGTAGAAAATCCAAAAGACGAATCTGAGGTTATCACTGATCAAGATCAGACAAATGCGAACGACCTAAATATCAGCGAAGACGCCCCGATGGGCGGAGATGGTAGTGACAGTCTCGCTTTGGTTGAGCCCGATGACTTCACGCAAGGAGATTTAGACGTCAAACAACAAATTGATCGCGCGACACTAGTTATGGACAACGCCACTGGTCGATCAAAGAGTTATTCTAAAAAACGAAAAGTCATTTGAGAGGAGAAATCATGTCTTTGCAAAATTTGATAAAGAGTAAATTAGTTACGGCAACAGCTGAACAGAGTGTAACTGAGGTCGCTGAACTTATGAAAGAGCACGAAATCGGCTCCGTCATCGTGGTTGACGAATACGGAGCGCCCGAAGGTATTATCACGGACCGCGATATTGTTTTACGTTGTGTGGTAAACAAAACGGACTGTGAAAATGTCCATGCTCGCAATATCATGAGTCGATCAGTGAAAACAGTAAATGAGTCAGACGGATTGATGGACGTGATTCGGTGTATGTCTGATGAAAGAGTGCGAAGAATTCCCGTTGTTGATGACAGCGGGCGGGCGGTCGGTCTCGTTTCGTTTGGCGATTTACTTGAACTGCTGGCCACCGAACTAGCGCATCTAGCAGTGCCAGCCACACCTGAAGATAAAAAAATCTCAGCTGCATAATTTGTGGGTCGACCTTTTGGTAGTTTTGATTATCGAAGGTCGAGCCCGTTTTGTAAATTTTGGCAGTGCTTACGATTAATGTTATAAATATATTTTGTAACCATCGTAGGACACATGCACGAAAGTCTGCTCTTCGATATCGGTAAAGCTGTTATTGGTGCAGCTCTTTTAGGAATTCCCGCCTTCATATTGCGCCTTCCGCTTTTGCTTGCATACATTGCCGCCGGAGTCATATTAGGACCGCATATTGGTTTTGGCTACGTCAAGAGTGCGAACAGCATTGCGACACTGTCTGAAATCGGCTTGGTCTTGCTGATGTTTATCTTGGGTTTGGAAATTGATCTACGTAAACTTCTGCAAGCGGGTCGCGCTGTTCTAATTAATGGCTTCACCCAATTTACGGGTTGCCTTCTTTTGGCCTTGGGATTTTTTGCGGTTCTTAAATTTAATAATTTAGGAAACTATGGATTGGTTTATCTTGCGGTCGCCAGCGCTCTTTCATCCACGCTCATTGTCGTTAAAATTCTCTCGGACCGTATGGAACTTGACGCATTACCCTCGCGAATAACTCTTGGTGTTCTTGTTTTACAAGACTTGTGGGCGATAGGCTTTTTGGCTATTCAACCTAATCTAACAGAACTTAAGATCAGTTTACTGGCGATCTCCGTCAGTAAGGTCGGGATGTTAGTTTTTGTGAGCTGGATCTTTGCCAAATTTGTATTGCCAAAATTATTTGCCCGTTCCGGCAAACAACCTGAGCTAATGTTGATTCTTGCCATGGCTTGGTGTTTTGCTATGTGTAGTTTGGCGGACATGTTTCACTTGTCATTAGAAATGGGAGCTCTGGTCGCTGGAGTATCGATAGCGGCGTTTCCCTATCATGTCGACATTGCGGCTAAGGTGGCAAGTTTGCGTGACTTCTTTATTACACTGTTCTTTGTGAGTTTAGGGTTACGTATTCCCCAGCCGACAGTAGATGTATTGATTTTGGCAGTCGCCATCATTGGATTTGTCAGTATTAGTCGCCTCTTGACTGTTTTTCCAGTTCTTCATTTCATGGGGTACGGTAATCGCGCCAGTCTTTTGCCAACGATCAATTTAAGTCAGGTGTCGGAGTTCGCAATTGTTTTAGCATCTCTCGGGGTAAACTACGGCCATATCACCAATGATATTCTCTCTGCATTTATCATTGCAATGGTTGCAACAGCTCTGATGTCTTCGCTGATAATTCCCAAAGGTCACAACATGTATAAGCTGATTAATCCGCTTCTCCAAAAACTAGGATTTGGTGATAGTATCGGTAGGGGTGACACGCAAACAAATCAAGTCACCGATACGCATGCCAAAATCATTCTTTTGGGTTTTTATCGAGAAGCCAGTTCCTTGCTTTACGAAATGCTCAATCGTTACACGCAATCAACGATAGAAAAGATGCTAGTCGTGGATCTTAATCCCGAAGCACACATGCGCTTAAAAAAATTGGGCGTTAGTTGCAAGTACGGAGATATTAGTAACCCAGATACGCTAAGGCATTTGCATTTAGAACACGCGACCTTACTTATTTGTACGATCCCAGATCACATTTTAAAAGGTATTACCAATTTAAAACTCTTGAAGGTATTAAAAGCGTTGGCGCCAAATGCTCGGATCATTGTTACTGCAGAAAGCATAGTCGCTGCTAGAAAGATGTATAACGAAGGCGCCGACTATGTCTTTATACCACGTTTAGTTGGTGCCTTCTATTTAGCGGACGTCATTGAGAGAATGCAAAACGAAGGAGTCAATGCGATCAAGTCGGGCGGCATGGAATACATCAAAAACCGCGACGAGATCATTCCTTAAAAATTTATTCTTTAGTTTTAAGACGTTCAGCATTTTCTTCGATGAAAGTTTTTATTTCTTCAGCAATGCTTAATAACTTAAGCCATTGTTCCTTATAGAGAGTTACTGGAAAGCGACCCATGCCATAAACGGAAAGTGCGCCCTTCTCGCTCACTTTCATCGAGAGCGTACCACGTGGTGGTTTTTTTGATTTTAGTGATTCATTTTCTGCTTTTAGGCGTTCAATTTCTGCTCTTAAGTCGTCTGACATTTTTTTCTCCTTAAACAGACATTATGGAGGTAGCGTTTTAGCTGGTCAAACGACTTAAGTACTGTGTCATTACATTTTGCTTCTAAATTCGTTAGCGTAAAACTTCCTGCCGTTGGAATATTGTCCTGACACGGCTGAAACACGACCTGTGTCGCGATGATAAATTTGAACAACCTTAATTTGGTCGCCGGTGCTGCCTTCTAAAGTAAGTTCTTTTTTTAACCAACGCGGATCACTTTTTTCGCCCAAAAGTTTTTCTCCAATCACGCTGTAGATTTGCGGATAAGAACGTTCATAACCGATAGTTAAATATTTTCCACCGACCAAAGATCGTTTACCGAAGCAAACACGCCATTCGCTGTAGCTGCAAACCTGCGGAGTAAAGGCGCCGGGTTTTACGATTGCAAAAAGAATCATCGCAACTGCAATGGATACACAGATTTGTACCTTATTCATTTTCTTCATGATCTCCCCCATGAATTAACGTATTAGGAACTTTGCAAAACAATAGTACAAATCACGTGCCTGGCATTTGCGGCTTAAATGCTATTCAATGCAAAAAATTGAGGAAAATTTTCATGCGGTCGCGCAAATCGTCTCTTCGGGTTAATCACAATGTGGAGAAGTGCCTGATGAGGTGGCTTTTTTGTAAACTGCAACTGCCTCTGCCATTTTACTTTCGAGCCCCGAGATTCTAGATTCGTTTGAAGGGTGGGTCGATAACCACTCAGGCGTCTTCTCACCAGAAATCGCCGACATATTCTTCCAAAGCTCCACACTTTGTCGCGGGTCAAATCCAGCTTTGGCCATTAGATCTAAACCGATAAGATCCGCTTCGCTTTCTTGAGTGCGCCCATGCGGTAAGATCACACCGTACTGAAGTCCCAGACCTAACGCAGCCATGATTGTTTGATGGCTTTGTTTACCTTTAGATTTTCCTAACAAAAATGCTTCAATGATCTGAAGACCGCCTTGCGCGGCCAAACCTTGAGAAACTCTTTCGGCACCGTGTTGGGCTAAAACGTGACCAATTTCGTGTCCAACTACCGCCGCAAGTTGGGCGTCATTTTTGGCGGCCTTAAACATTCCAGTGTGTACACCGATTTTCCCACCAGGTAAGGCAAACGCATTTACGGATTCTTCTTTAAAGACCACAACTTCCCATTTACCGCCGACGATTTTAGTGAGCGGCGCCACCACACAATTTACAAACTGATTCATCTTTAAATCCTGGCTACGGGGAATTTTGGTTTTCATTTCGTTGAAGGCTGCCTCACCGATTTGGTTCATTTGCTCATTAGAAACCAGAATGAGTTGATTTCGACCGGTTGGCGAGGTGGCACAAGAGATGAAAAGAAAATTTAGGAATAAAAGGCTCAGGTTTTTCATAGACAGGAGACTATATACTTTCATGAGACATTGCAAATTTAATCGCAATTTGGACAGAAGGAAAAAATGAGATTTTCAATAGCTCTTTTCTTTTTACCGGCACTGTTATTAGCGAATACTCGCGATGGTCAGTGGACTAAAAATGTGGACCTCAAAGATACAACGGCCACTTTCCCTGGCACGAAACAGAGGCCGCGTCCAAAAGAAGGTTGGTGGGTTACTCCCATTCACGCGAATCTTCTACCTAGTGGCAAAGTCCTAATCACAGGATGGAGTCGAAAAAAACAAACTTATTGCGAAGAACATATGGGGCGACAAAATGGAACAAGCTTTGTTTTAGATATAGGCGAGTTAGAAAAAGCGAAAGGCATTTTGAAGATCACGCCAATTGAAGAAGGCCCTAAGAAGCGAGGTGACGTCTTATATTGCTCAGGACACACAGTGCTGCCGAATGGAGATGTCTTTTTTATTGGCGGCGCTCGTTATAAATATTTAGACGACGAAACCCGGCAAGAGGAATATGGACTCAACTATGGAAGAATTTTTAGTAGTCGTTCAAAGAAGTTCATAGCTCTTTCCCCTGAGCTCTACGGCGGACCAAAAATAGATGAGCCATGGTATGAACAGGGAATGACGTGGTACCCGACAGCCACAAAGCTTTCAGACGGTAGCGTTCTTGTGACGGGTGGCCTGGCGAGGGCGCCGTCGGAGGTACATCCGGTGGTGCAAAATCGAACTCTGACACTGTTTGATCCGCAAAAAGTGAGTACAAACCCCTGGCAGGTTCTTGTTCCTCATGACTCCGCATCTGCGGCTGTTGAGATCGAGGCTTACGACTATCCGCACGTCTTTCTTCTCCCGCAGGCGGTGCGCGATGACCAAGGTAATCAGCGGGAAGTAGCAATCATCGGTGGCAAAGAAAATAAATTTACATTTCTGAGTTTGAACCCAAAGTTGGAAATCAGCGAAAAGTTGGTCGACCTTTCGCATGGGGTAAGACCATTTGCAGAGTCGGCGACAGACACCACGGCTGCCCTAACAAGTAAAAATGAAATTCTCATCATGGGGGGTGGACGTAATGGAAAAGCGGAAGGTCAGCGCATCGACCTTTACCAACCGCTAACTGGGAAGTGGCGTTCTCTGAATACTGGCATTACTTGCGTGCGGGGAGCTTCTGTTCTTTTGCCCGATGGTACGGTTTTGATTTTAAATGGTGAGCAGACGTGGAAAGAAAGTGATAGCGTCGGTGATCGTCGTCGACCCACAATTTACCGTCCCGAAGGTGATTCAGTTACTAATCTTTCGCCATGGCCTGACGATCTTGCGGAAAGGGGATATCACAATATTGCAATTTTACTGAATGACGGTCGGGTGCTAGTAGGAGGTGGTCGCACATTATTTAAAAATGAATTGGGTAGCGAGGAGCATCGAGTAGGTTGTGAAAGAACTGACATGAGAATGTTTTCTCCGCCTTATCTGTTTAAAGGTGATCGTCCACGAATTAAAAAACTTAGTAACAAAAATATTTCTGATAAGCCGCTTGATTTATTTTTCGGAGGAGCAAAGATAAAAGACGTAGTACTAATAGCTCTTGGCTCGCAAACTCATCATTTCGATCAAAATCAACGTTACGTCAAACTTGAATTTAAATTCGTAAACAAAAATACAATTACAGTTTATCCACCAAAAAGTAATTTTATAGCACCACCTGGCTTTTATAATTTATTTCTTATAAGCGATAAAGGCGTGCCCTCACTATCGCAATCTGTCGTGGTGCAATAGGGCATGTGTATTGCACTTTCAAAATAGTTTTAGGAGGCAAGTATGAAGGCTGCAGTTTTTCACAAACCCAAAGATATTCGCTGTGAAAATATCCCTGATGCGAAAATAGAGCATCCTAGAGATGCGATCATTAAGGTTACCGCAACCGCTATTTGCGGGTCAGACCTGCACATCTACAATGGCTATATGCCCCAAATTGGCCGTATGGTGCTTGGTCACGAATTTATGGGTGTGGTTGAAGAGGTTGGAAACGAAGTTGCCAATTTGAAAAAAGGTGACCGTGTTGTCGTTCCATTTCCCATCGCTTGCGGTCAATGTTTCTTCTGCCAACACCAGGTTCCTACCGCTTGTGATCAATCAAATCCAAAACACTATGGCCCACAAGGTGGATTGGTTTCGCAAAAAGGCGGAGGTCTTTTTGGTTATACTGACCTGTACGGTGGATATAACGGTGGACAAGCGGAGGCGGTGAGAGTTCCGTTCGCAGACTACGGTCCGCGCAAAGTTCCCCAAAATCTATCTGATGAGCAACTTTTATTTCTGACAGACATTTTTCCTACTGGATGGACAGGAGTCGACAAGACTGACGTTCAACCGGGTGAAACGGTAGTCGTCTTTGGCTGCGGTCCGGTTGGCTTAATGGCGCAAAAGTCGGCGTGGTTAAAAGGCGCAGGAAGGGTTATTGGCGTAGATATTCTTCCTTACCGTTTGAATATGGCGATCGAAGTTTGCAAATCGGAAGTGGTTGATGCATCGAAATTAAATGCAGTGGAAAAAATTATCGAGATGACAGCTGGTCATGGCGCCGATGTCTGTATAGATGCCGTTGGGTTAGAAGCGCAAACAAATATTTTTGAGAAAGCCGCGAATTTAGTTCACATGCAAGCGGGTTCTAGTAAGGTTGTTGGTCATGCAATGAGTTCCGTGCGTCGAGGAGGTAGGATTGCGATCTTGGGCGTCTACGGCACGACCTATGACAACTTTCCATTAGGACAATGGCTTGATAAAGGAGTGACCGTATGGGCAGGACAAGCGCCGGTGCACAATTACATTGATCAGCTGCTACAGATGATAGAAGGTGGAAAAATTAAAACCGATGATATCATTACACATAAACTTTCTCTGGATCAGGTGAGTCACGGTTACGAAATTTTCAACAAGAAGGAAGATCATTGTGTCAAGGTGGTCATGAAACCTTAAATAGTTGCTTCGGAGTGTTTCGCGGTAAATGCCGTCAATGTCTTGCGGACTTTTTCAAAATTGTTTCTGAAATGGTTTTTCAGCGGCAAATTTTTATTCAACAGAATGGTCGCTTTTTCTAATGGCATTTGCTTTGCCTCCAACAAGAGATCTTCATAAAGGAGAGAGGTGGCGCCTACTGCCAATGAGGGAAAAGCACCGTCATCTACTTCTCCAAATCCTACAATTAAAAATCGCAAAAACAGCTCCTTTAAACTCTTGTTATAAAGACCTTCGTTGAATTTTCCCTGTAGATCGGTTTGCAGTTTTAGCTGTTTGGTAGAAAGTGGGGAATCGCTCTCAAGGGTATCAAGGATGCGCTTTGCCGTAGGAGAAAGGCCTAAATAGGGATCGCTTTCTCTGTGAAGTAAGCAAAGCATGGCACAAAATAAGTCGCGTGAAAAAAAGGTCGCTCTTCCTTGGTACCATTTGCTGTAAACGACCTTTTTGCAGTCGGAAAGTTTTTTCATAAGATGCCACATTTCGGCGACACGATCATCGCCGTCATTATCCCATTCCCAGCGCATCTTTGATCGCGGAAAAAATTCGGACCACAAAGATTTTGGTTCCTTGCGGTTGTTAAGTGGAAAAACGAGAAGAGCGCCGTTTCTATTTATTTTACTGATAGCTGCTTTTTGGTTCACAATCTAAATATGCACTTTAGGTTTTAATAAAAGCAAACTGTTTTTGTTCTAGCCGGTTCGTTGGTAAAGATTTTCTGCAAACGGCAGTTTACTAAACCAGTGTTGATGGTAAGAGGAGGAGAGTGATTCCTTTTCTCCAAGTCCTAAAAAACCTCCAATTGTAAGAGCTTCTTTAATTTTTCCTAAAGTGAGGTCTTGAAGTTTACGATTAAAAAACGAAAGCACATTACGCATGGAAACAAAGTTCATCTCTTCAATGACATCATCGATAGCTACGTTGTGGTCATAAAAAACGGCATTTTTTATCAAATCTAAATCAAATTGAACGTTGTCGTAGTAGCGGGTGAAATAATCATTTAACGACTTTTGGCCACCGGCTTTTAAGTAAGCATGAGTCGCCTTTTCCACAATGTAGTTATCAAAAACGCCCTGCCTCGCCAAATTTAGATAGTTGGGGTTAATATCGGTGGCATAAAGAGTGACTCGTTCAAGTAAATGAGCTTCCTTTAAAAAAATCGCGATCGAAAATACTTCCTCGCCGGTACTGCAACCGGGAATCCAGATGTTAATGGCCTGGGTGTCCAGCAAAAAAGGAAATACCTGATTACGCAAAGCTAGAAAATACTGGTAGTCGCGAAAAAACTCCGTAGTTGGGACTGTTAAACAATTTAGTATTGTCGGAAAGATTTCTGGGCAGACCAGTAACCGTTCCTGAAGCTGCGAAAAGTTTTCGACGCCAAAACGAGGCATAAGGCGCTTTAAGCGCTTTGCCATAGGAGCTCTGACGTATTGGCGAAAATCAAATTGATAACGCAAGTAGATTGCTTGAAGCAACAACTCCAGCTCGATATCAATTCCTTCGGCATCTAACTCTCTAATAATCATCAAAAAGAAGCCGGAGCAGGCCGGCCCTCTAGTTTTTAGGGATTAAGATGAAATGTTTTTAAAGAAGCAGCAAAGCGAGGAGGCATGAGATTGGCAATCATATCGATTGTAGAACGAACCATGCCACCTTCTTTAATTTTGGGTTTTAGTTCTTCGAAGGCTTCTCCCATCATCTCTGCCTCCTCTGAAGTAAACATTTGTTGTGCGACATTGAACATTCGTTCCTCTTCTTCTTGGATGTGATGTTCAATAGCTTCTTTAAGTTTTCGCGCGGTCTCTTTCCAATCGGCATCCACGAAGTCTTTTAGTTGAAGTGTGCGTAGTAGCATCTCAGCTTCCATATGTTCTTTGAATCCGTGCAGGGCCAATTCTTTGGCGGCATCCATGGCTCTTAAGGAGTTATAAAGGACCGACTCTTCAGCGCGCGCATGCGGAATAAGCTCGTCGCGGATTTCATTGATGATCGAACTTCTGGCTTTTTCATCATTTTCATTCAGCGCCACGAGTTCACTAAGCAATCTTTTAACATTTATATGATCTTTTTTTAGTGCATCAAAAATTTGCATGAAATCTCCCCTTGTAAATTTGGTGTCAGCAAATAAAGGCGGATGCAAAATTCCTGCCTTGGTCAATATGAGATCTAGTGAGATACGATGATTGAGGTGAGGCAAATTGTCCTAGGGAAGTAAGAACTTTTCGAGACTCAAAGCCTTGACGGTCGCTGCAAGCTCATGACTTCTAACAATCACAAAATTTACTTTTTGTTGCCCTTCATTCTCAAAGATTTTCTGTGGGCCGACATAAAGGGAAAACCCGAGAGGTGTCTTATCGAGATCAGGCAACTTGTACCAATTTTGTTCTGGGCAAAACGGTTTTCCATTTTCACCAAAAATCCTTCGCACAATATATTCTGAGATCGAATTCGCCGAAGGAGCAGCGTTCACGAGGTCCTCAAGTGTGAATTTGGGAGAACGAAGGTTCGGTGAATTTCCAAACTTTTCTGTATCATCATAAATTGCATCGGAAACAAGAAACACGTACAAAGGATTTTGCCACTTTCCTCTAATCGAGTCGCGGATAGTCTCACATAGACAAAGCGAAAGGTGACCACCGGCAAAGAACAGAGCGCGAGCATTCGGAAACTCAAGGCGGTGCTGTCCAGCATCTGATTGCATGATGTAATCTAAATCTTGTGGCTCAAAAAACGGTCGAATCGGTCCACCGTTAGGGCTGACAATACCGAAACTTGTTAGCGTATTATTTTTAATGAACTGGATAAATCTTTTGGTGCCCGCCATCGTCGTTTTTTGCACGTCCCAGATTTCTGAAGAGTGAACAATAAAAGCAAAGCCTTGTCGACTGTAAGTGTTTTTTTCGTTGTTAGCGATAACGACGCTATAGTCGGGGAGAACCTGGGCAATGGCATTACTGTTCAACAAAAAAGTCACCAATAAATGAATAAACTTCAAAACTTAATCCTCTAATCTAGTTAAACCATTCCTCACTGAGGCAATTCCTACTAAGCAACTTTGGGACCAAAAAAGGCATTTAAGCTCATGGAGTCTCGGGGAGCATAAGATTTGATGTCATTGTCGAAGTACACAAAAATATCTCTTCTAGTTCTTATCGGCTGAACCTCGGAAACGACTAGCTTATCTTTTGGTTCGCGGCCGCTCCTCCACAGTCTAATTCTTTTTGACCACCAGGAGAGAGTTTTTCTATCGTAACCGCTTTTATATAACTCGGTCGCCCCATGCAGTCGCACGTAGACAAAATCGCTCGTTAGATCTTCGAAGTATGGCCATTTACCGGCAGTGTCTGCAAATACGATGGCGATATTGTACCGACGTAGAAGTTCCACAAAGTCTGGATTTAGAAAGCTATAGTGCCGCACTTCCAAGGCGTGTCGAATTGAGTGAGCGCTTGCAAGTCCGTCAAGGTTCGCCACTGAGAGGTTAATGCGATCAGATTTCTTAGCCAACTTTACAGCTTCGCTAAAAGTGGTCGGTAAACTTTTTAGAAAATTTTCGATAACATCGTCTCTAAATAGAAAATTCGGAGGTAACTGCCACAACAGAGGACCTAGTTTGCTTTTTAAATGTAAAACTCCAGATGCAAAAAAATTTGCGAGTGGAATTTCACAATCTAGAAGCCTTCTGATATGGGTAATATACCTTGGACCCTTTACAGAAAAAATGAAATCCTCTGGTGTTACAGCAAACCATTGCTGATAGCTGGAGGGACGTTGAAGAGAGTAAAATGACCCGTTTATTTCGATTGAATTGACCTGCCGGCTGGCATAGGCGAGTTCTTGATTCCGCGGTAGCTTTTTGGGGTAAAAGACCCCTCGCCATGGCTTATATCTCCACCCTGATATTCCAATTCTCAGTTCCATGTTAGCCTCAGATAAAGTAAATGCATCGATTGTACCAGAGGCACGACCTTTGCTTTTATATCGACTTGGTGAACCGCTCATGAAATACATGATTTCTCAAATTTTAAAGAAGACGAGTCGCGACGACATTATGACTCTTGCTGCGGCTCTCGCTCTCTACACGGCGTTTGCCCTGGCTCCGCTGACAATCTTACTTATCACTTTTCTGGGTACTCTGGAACTGAATCTACAAAATCAGCTTATCGACCAAGTCAGAATATTAATGGGCACTGAGGCAGCCAAGATTTTTGAGACTGTTGTCAAAGGTGCCACCGACAGGCCTGATTTAAGAACAATAGCGGGGTGGACAAGCGCCATCACTTTGGTGGTTTCTGCGAGTGTGATCTTCGCGCAAATTCAATATTCACTCAATCGCATCTTCGAAACACATCACAAGAAAATTAACCCACAAAGCGAGACGTGGTACGCTGACGCGAGAAAATTTGCGCTACAGAGATTATTTACTTTTGGGTTAGTGTTGGTATTCGTATTGGTATCGATTGTGTCACTAGTCGCATCATCGGCCTTGTCGTTTATCTTAAGTAATCAAAGTAATTGGTTAGCCGGAGTCGCGAGCGCTGCTATCAATATTTTTGTGTTCTCAATTTTGTTCGCTTCAATATTCAAGTGGATACCGGAAAGAAGCATTCATTTCGCCACTGTCTTTAAGGGTGGTATAGTGACGGCAATTTTATTTGTTTTGGGAAAATCAATTATAGGTATTTATATTGGTAGAGCAGCCGTCGGTTCTGCCTATGGTGCCGCGGGCTCTTTAGTAGTACTTCTTTTTTGGGCGTATTACTCGTCGCTAATTGTTTTTGTCGGAGCTGAGATTTCTGCCTTTCTCGTAAATCGGAAAGAATTACCAGCGACCTAAAAAGCCCCCGCGTTGGCGAGGGCCCAGAAATTTAAGAAGCTCTTTGTGGTTCTTTTGAGCCGAGGATTTTATCGAAAAATCCGCTCTTTCCTGACTGCACTTCAATCTGACGAGGTTTTATAGCAGCAGACTTAGGAACTAAAACTTTCAACACGCCATCTTGATAGTGGGCCGCAATTTTCTCGCTATCGACAGTGGTAGGCAAAGTAAAAGCTCTTTTAAAGAATCCGTACGATCTTTCAAAGCGTTGCACCTTTTCTTTGTCCTCTGTTGAAGTTTCTCTTTTTCTTTCTCCAGACACACTTAGGGTGCGATCAACCATTTCAATTTTAATGTCGTCTTTCGACATTCCCGGCAGGTCGAAACTCAAAAGGTAACTTTCTTCAGATTCAGAGACGTCGCAGGCGGGATCGAAAGTGCGCTCATCATAGAGCTTTGTGCCGTTATCGTATTCCTTTAAAAACCGATCCATTTCATCAAAAAAATTTGTAGTCATATTTAGTCGTGACCAATTTGGTGCCATTAATCTCATAAAAACCTCCTAGTTTTATTGAAATCTATAATTTAAAAATGAGGTGCGTTTATAAACTGTCAAGTTACGCGCTCAAATTTTTTCCTAAAATACTGTCGTGACTAAAACGTGAAGATTTCCATTTATCGATTTGTCGACGAAGTTGATGAGTGATTTTGTGAGTCACATCTCTTATTTTAGGTGAGGAACTCATCGCAAAAAAGTTCCCTGCCGACGAGTAGATTTTAACAATACCTTTTATTGCACCATCTTTCCTCGTAAAAGTTGCGACTAAGTTAGAACCAAAAGGCGATTCATCGTGAAGTTCGCGTAAAGTAGTTTCTAGTAGTGTGCGTGTGTAGTTTGAAGGGTGAAACCCTCGATAAACAAGTGAGAATTGATCCATAAGTCCTCCTCTCATAAATGTTTAAGAAACATCATCTATGACTAGATGACCGTTCTGGCGTATGTATTTGCATAAACTCAAATCTGATACTTCAAATGGAATTGGTGTATCTAAAATTTCCAGTTTTAGCCTCTTTACAACCAGAATTTTTTTATTGCTAAAGTGATGGTAGGCTTCGACCACGAATCTTTCCCACAAGTGATTGCGTAAAGGCCGTCTTAAAGTCTGTGGGACATCCAAGAAGTAAAAGTCATTATCAGTAACCAATTTGTAGCGGTAGAGTTTGCGGCCGACTATCTTGGCACATGGCTGAACTATTCCTTGGAAAAATTCATTGAAGCTTTTATTCTCAAAGTTGTTTTGAAATTTGGCATTGATCATGATGTGACCTCAGCGTGATATAAATTTGGGTTCAGTTTTTCTATTGTCAAGTTGATCAACCTCAAAAAAAATTCCTGTGGTTTCTAAAACTTATGAGACTGGCCTAAAGTGGCGGCATTGGTTGCCTCTTTAATTAAAGTAAAAAAAAGTCGGCGTTGTTTTTCAATATGCGGTAAAAATTCGGGGTGCCACTGGACGCCCACAATAAAACGATTTTCTTTATGTTCGATGGCTTCAATGATATTTTGTGAATCAGTAGCGCTTACTCGTAGCCCATGTCCCAATTTCTTTATAGATTGATTGTGGAGTGAATTTACCATGACGAAATTTCTATTAAATATTTTGTGTAAACGGCTACTGTGTTCAATATGAACGCGTACTCGGGGTAGAGCGGTTCTAAGTTGAGGTTTCTCCACATAAAAGTCTTTAATATCTTGGTAAAGAGAGCCATTAAAGAAAACATTAATGAGCTGGGCGCCTCGACAAATTCCTAGAACCGGGATATCTAATTCTGTTGCCCGCCCAAGAATTCGCAGCTCAAAATCGTCGCGCCTTTTATCTTCGTTGACCGTTGCAAAATGCAAGCTAAAAATTTTGCGTAGTAACCACAAGAATATGGGAATCAAAAAAAAATAATTTATACGTCTTACGTTTTTAGATTCATGTTTAATTGTTGAGATAATTTTCTCTTTGTAGCGAGCCGGGTCAATGTCGGCACCCCCTCCTAAAATAAGCGCATCAAAAGATGTTTTTGGATTATAGGAGTTTGCCGTAATTCTAAATGCCTTCCCGCCAGCGTTTTTAACTAAAAATTTTAGGAGAAGCCATGAAAGCCAGCCCCCCCGAACAGGTCCTGTGATAGCGACTACGGGTTTCTTTTTATATCGCGACATCTAATGACTCCGATGTAATCTTAATCCAATCGGAACGGGGAAATACCAGATGATCTTTCTTTAAACGATTATACTGATCTGAGAGGGTAGTCAGTTTCTGTGGATTGTTTGCTAATATCTCTACTTGCACCCACTTATTCCATTCGCTGGCAAGCGACCATTGTGGATTGTCGATATCACTATTGGGCAGGCGATAGTGAAAGGTAGGGCGTGCTTTTATTTTGTCCTTCTCGACAGGAAATCTAAAAACGGTCTCTTCATCAATAAAGGTAAAGAGCGGAAGTAAGTCTAGCGGTCGATTCCTCGTGGGGCTGAACTGCAAATAATCTGTCATGAGAGTTTTTAAATCAGGGTGATAGTTTTTGCTGGTCACTAAGTCGACATATACTTGCGGAAAGGGATGTATGTAAGGGGCTAGTTGACGTGTCAAAGAAATTGCAGATTCCTGCTGGAGCCATTCTAACAAAATGAAAAAGGATTTAAGATAACAAACGATTCTTTCAGCCTCTAGACTTTCCACTTCGGGATTTATTTGCATACCAAAGGCCGTAAAAAGTGATGCTCGTGTTCCCTTCGCAGCATTTTCGAAAAGTTTCTCGCGAATTTTTTCCGCACCATAAAGGTCGTCGATGGGAAGCGGTGGCATGGCAATTTCGAATGGTAGATATTTTCCGGCCAGATTTTCAGAAAGAAAACGTTCAACACTTTGTACGATGCCGGGGGTAGAGAGGCCAATACGCTCTAAGTATGCCTCATAACGTTTTTCAGACAGGAATCGCGCATCAGATTCTACTGCAAAGTCGCCAAAAGAGGACTTCTCAACAAGAAAAGCAAAGCGATTTTTTTCTATGATTTTACCGCCAAAGAGGGCCTGGATTATTTCACAAGTTGTTAATAGCGGGACCCCACCAAATTCGAGCTCAAAGCCTACTTTTCTCTTTTCACCTCGATAAGAAAGAATATTTGGGGGCAATGTGAACATAGATCCTCCCTCTTGGATGAAAGAGCTATTGCCAGAAATATGCCTTCTTCAAAGAAAAGTTATTGCGATCTATCTCAACTGATGGGGAGATATGCCTCAGTCGAGGTTAAAGGATTTCATGAGTTTGGCAGCAATGGTGTTTTCCAGTTTGCGCTGAGCCGATATTAACCATACTTCTTCATACACACCATTTAGTATGCCGATTTTCTTTAGTTTTTCATCTTTGATAAGATCAGCGCCAGTAACTTCAGAGAGCGGAGCAAGTCCAATACCATCTCTCGCCAGAAGCTTCTGTAAACTTGTGTCTTGAGTTTCGGCGACCGGTAATATTTTGATGTTCTGCAGTTTAAAATAATGATTTAAATCATGACGAAGCTTACTGTGCGCTGTCGGTAAGACAAAAGGTTGATTCTCGAGAGATGAAGGGAATTGCTTTTTCAGTTTTTCAAAACGTGCCGAGCCATAGATGGCAACAGGCAGTCTAGCGATGGATCTTGAAAAGATCTGGCGCTGCTCAAAGGCGGGAGGGGGGTAGTTAGCTAGAATCAAATCAATTTTGTGGGAAAACAGTTCACGTAGCAATTCATCGCCTTTGCCTTCTAATATCGAAATAGTGCAGGGGCCAAGTTTGTAAGCTTCTCTAATCAAAGACAAAATGACATATTTGGGAACACTGTCGAGAGCGCCAATTTGTAAGTGCGTCTGATTGCCAACTGTTTTGTCTTGTAACACTTCGATCAACTCGTCACCAAGTCGAAAGATTTCGTTGGCGTAGTCGAGTGCTGCTTTTCCCGACTCCGTCAGAACCATTTTTCTGTTGCGCCGCTCAAACAAGGGCTTGCCGACCATCTCTTCTAATTGCTTCAGTTGAGTACTGAGAGTAGGTTGACCTAAACGCAGTTTTTCGGCGGCTTTAGCGATACCACCTTCGGTAGCGATAGTTCGAAAATAGTAGAGGTGGTGATAATTAAGCCACTGCATGAGGAATAGCATACTTTGGTTTAAGCGAATAATTCAATTATTATTATCGTCTTTTCAGAAGTGTGTTTTTTTCCTATAATGTTAGGTAATTCCTTTTGGAGGTATATATGGCAATTGTAAAACGGGTTTTCCTTTTCCTGGCAGTAAATATTTTAGTGATCACGACGATCTCGATCGTATTGAATGTCCTCGGTGTAAAACCATACATTACCCAATACGGCTTAAACTATGAGTCGCTCATGGTATTTTGCTTGGTGTGGGGCATGGGTGGTGCATTTATTTCCCTTATGCTTTCGCGAATCATGGCAAAGTGGATGATGGGCGTGCAGGTGATTGACCCGCAAACTCGGGACCCCCAGGCGCGTGAACTCGTTCAAACGGTTCATCAATTGGCTAAAGCTGCACGGCTTCCAGCTATGCCCGAAGTGGGCATCTATGATTCTCCAGAAGTAAATGCCTTCGCGACTGGCCCAAGCAAATCCCGATCTCTTGTCGCAGTTTCCACGGGGCTATTGCAACGGATGCGAAAAGATCAAGTTCAAGGTGTTTTGGGCCACGAAGTCGCCCACATTGCCAATGGCGATATGGTAACGATGACTTTAATACAAGGGGTAGTTAACGCCTTTGTTATGTTTTTGGCGAGAGCGATTGCCTTTGCTTTGACCTCGGCGGGTAGACGTGATGATGACCGCGAGGTTTCTTCACCCCTGGCATATTATGCGGTTCAGTTTGTTTTAGAAATGGTGTTTATGATTCTTGGTTCGATCGTTGTTGCTTGGTTCTCGCGTTATCGTGAGTTTAGAGCTGACAAAGGTGGAGCACGCTTGGCCGGTCGAGAAAATATGATAGAAGCTCTAGAAGGTTTGCGGCGTACCTTTGAACTAGTTGATCCCCAACAACAGCCGGCAGTTCAAGCTCTAAAAATTTCTAGTCGCCCTGGAGGAATCATGCGGCTTTTCTCAACGCACCCACCTCTTGAAGAGCGCATTGGGCGCTTACGAAGTTACGCAATGTAAATGGATGAACAACAAATTACCGAGAGCCGCAGGCTCTCGGAGGAATTTCACCGATTAAAAGATCTCTGCCATAATGAAACTATGACTTTGAATACGATTATTCAAAGTCTGCCTCCACGAAGTCATGGTCTTGTTACTTTAGTCTTTGCTATTCCGTTTGTTTCTCCTATTCCCATGCCGGGCCTTTCTCTATTGTTCGGCCTCATTATTATTGTCGGCGGCATAGGGATCTCTTTGGGAAAAGCTCCTTGGCTACCCAAATTTCTTTTGCATAAAGATGTCTCCAGTAAAACTCTTAAAAAGATTTTTGATTTTGGTATTAGGGTAAGTAGGTCTTTGGAAAAGTTTATCAGACCACGTGGCGTGTTTTTATTGAGGCATCCCTGGGCCAGACAGTTTTGTGGCGTGATGATTGCGATTTGTGGTTTTCTTTTGGCTTTACCGCTGCCACCTGGTACAAATTTTCCTCCAGCTACGGCCATCCTTCTTCTCTCGATTGGCAGTCTTGAAGAGGACATTGTTTTAGTGCTTGCTGGCTATGTTGCCTTTGCCATCAATATTATCTTGTTTTCTTTGTTAGCTATTTACGGATACGACGGCGTTAAAATATTCTTGAATTATTTTGGCTTGGTCTGATCTATTTCTTGTAACACATAATCGATGAAGTGTTGAAGTGCCGTGGCCCAGCGGCTCCAAAATTGATTAGAATTTGATTTTGCATCTCCCGAAAATGGAACAGCAACGTACTGACCGTTGACACGAACAATCGAGAAAACTTCAGTTCCCTTCATGTGAGAGCGGCCGTGCAAGATCTGCACGATGGTTTTTGCTGACTCCATAAGTTCAGCCTTCAAGTCACTACTGATATCGGTTCTTCCTAATTGTCGTTGGATGCCGAATAACAGTAACTCTTCCTGCATCGCCCACGAAACACGGCCATGGTATTTGTATTCGTCAAATAACTCCTGAATTTCTCTGCTAGCAAAAACTGGATTGGCAATTAGAATGCCTGCTGAAGGCTTGCCTGGAGAGGCCGGTGCTTTGAGGCCATAGGGGAAGTCAAACAAGATGCGTTGTTTTACTGTTCGTAAATATTCGGCAGAGGGATGACCGAAGGCCATCATCATGCTGTCATCTGAATGCATTACTGGAATTGGCAAACCATTTTTATCTAGCGATATAGCATAGAACTTCAGATCTGAAAGTGGCGCTTCGGGAAGACCATTAATTCCGAGCGAGTAAAGGTAACTTTCAGCTGCGCTCTTCGCCTGCTCGGGCGTTACTATAATTTCGAAAAATTTAACGGCTTGGGTATTCCAGACTTGGAAGAATTGATTCATCTCATTTGCTACGGACAAATCTTGCAAAGATGATTTAGTGGTAAAGATCTCTACCATCGCCTTTAGCGCTCCCGGAACAAGAGCTGTATTGACATCAAAAGGAAACACTCCTCTAGCAATTCCATTTTCGCTGTCGCGCCATTGTCCTGTTAGTTCGCCGTGTTTTAAACCAACGAGATTCTTTGCCACAGGGTTGTGGGCGAAAGCTTGCGACATGCTCTGCACGTATTTCAAATTACTTTTAATGAGTTGTCGATGTGGATATCCGCGTGGATCAATACGGCTTAAAAAGGCTTCCAGACGTTCAGGATATTCCTTGGCAAAATTTCCTAGAACAATGGTGAAGGCAAAATCGTCGTCGATCATTTTATAGTCTTCAATGGGGTTGCTAACGCCTTTGTACTTCTGGTGACGGCGAAATCTTTCGTGGGCTACGAAATCACCCTCGTGCTGTTCATGAGATATGCGTCCTTTTGTCGGGTGTAAGCTTGCCAAAGCGGCCGCCAATAGATTTTCGATGGCCTGGGGTTTTAAAATTTTCATGAATACATTTAGTGAAAACAAGGAGTCGCGACCAAATTTTGAAAGATACCTTGGTGATCCTGCCAACAATTTTTCTTTGTAGATTAAAAATGAAATCGCTTGAATTTCCTCTTGTGGCATTGTCGCTAATACTTCTGCTTTAAAAATGTCTTCGGGCTTAACAGGGGTTAATGTCTGCTCTGTTGTGACACCTGTGATTCTTAGTTTAACCTGGGTTT